>CAIWTI010000167.1 GCA_903915545.1 uncultured Actinomycetes bacterium
CTCGTCGACGATCGCGCGCAGCATGTCGGCCGCGCGGCCACCCTCGATCGACGTCACGCGACCCGCGGTGAAGCGCAGCGTCACCGGCTCATCGACGAGCCCCTCGACGGTGTAGGGCACGGTCAGGTCGGCAACGAGGACACCGTTGGTGCCGTCGCGCAGCGGGGCGATGTAGATCTCGCCGTTCGGGAAGTTCGCAAAGTGACCGGCCTCGAGGACGCCGGTGTCGTTGTTCCAGTTTCGGCCTTCGATGCGCAGCGTCAGATCAGTTCCCGCCGTGCCCGTGATGCGAATCTCGCTGGCGCCCTGAACCTGGGCAAGGAGCTTCGCCGCGTTGCCGGTGAGGTCGGGCGGCGTCTCGGACAGCTCGCCTTCGAGCAGCTCCTTGTCGACGAGGCCCATGTAGATCTCGCGGCCGCCGTGACCCGTGACCGACTGGGCGAGCTTGAAGCGCTCTGCACCCTCGTGCGGCTTCGGGTGGCGGGCGAGGAAGAGGCACACGTCAGCACGTGCTCCAGCTTCGACGGGTGCGACGCCCTCCCAGATCTCAAGCGCGGTCGATGCGCCGCGCAACTGGGCCGCGCCAACGAGGTGGTCGCCCTGCTCGGCGATCGGTGGATCGACCACGACGAGCACGTGCTCGCCCGCCTGCACGCCCGCCGCCTCAAGAAGGTGGTGTGTCCAGCCGGGGAAGGAAGGCGCGGAGCTCAACGACAGACGGTCAGGAGCCCTGGCCGATCCACTCTTCGCCGCCCTCGTAGACCTCTTTCTTCCAGAGCGGAACATCGCCCTTGAGGGTGTCGATCGCGTCTTTGCACGCGGCGAGGGTGTCGGCGCGATGGGCGCCGCTCACGGCGATCAGCACCGACGGCTCGCCGATGCCGACGCGCCCGGTGCGATGGTGGATCGCAATCTTTTTGATGTCGTACTTCGCCTTCAGGTCGGCCGCGAGCTTTTCCATCATTTCCTCTGCCATGCCCTCGTACGCCTCGTAGTCGAGGTAGAGCACGTTGCGGTCGCGAGAGCGGTTGCGTGCGGTGCCAGAGAACGTTGCGATCGCGCCTGCGCCGTCATCGGCGACCTCGGTCATGATCGTGTCGAGCGACAGTGGCTCGTCGCTGAGGATGAAGGCGCCGCCGGAGACGGGTGGGATCAGCGCGACGACGTCGCCGTCCTTCAGCACGGTGTCCTTGGGGGCGTACTCGCGGTTGACCGCGTAGAGCAGTCCGTCGGGTTCGGTGCCGATGTCGAGCTGCGCCCAGACGTCAGCAACAGTCGCTGCGTCGATGTCGCGCTGCGACCAACCGGCTCGTTCTTTGAGCCCGGCGAAGAGTCTCACCTTGACCTGCACGTTCGGAAGGGTACCGCGCTCTCTCGCAAACCGGGTAGTGGGAGCGGTACGGTCCAGTCGCGACATGCGGATCTTGCTCGTCTCTCAGATGTACCCGGGGCCTGCCGACCCTGATCTCGGCGTGTTCGTCGCGCAGCTTGAGCGCGAGCTTGTGGCGCGCGGCCACACGATCGACCGGGCGGTATTGGATCGGCGCGGCGGTGGCAAGAAGCGGTTCCTTGAGCTGCGACGCGCCGTGCGGCGGGCGCCGAAGCCCGACGTTGTGTGGTCGCACTTCCTCGTGCCAGCGGGGTTCTTTGCGGCCGGAGTGAAGGCACCGCACGTTGCGACGGCGCATGGCACCGACGTGCGGAACATCGGCGCGGTGCCGGGGATTCGCTGGGCCACGCGACGCGTCGTGCGTAAAGCGGCGTCGGTGATCGCTGTGTCCCGCTACCTCGGAGGGGAGCTTGAGGCGAAGGTTCCCGAGGCGCGCGGGAAGATCGAGATCATCGACTGCGGCGTCGACCTTGAGCGGTTCGCTCCGGGTGGCGCTGCCGCTCCTGCGCTTGCAGGGCTCGCGCATCCGATCTTCCTGGCGATCGGCAGCCTCACCGAGCGCAAGAACGTGGTGCGGCTCGCCGACGCATTTGCCCAGTTCAGCCAGGGGACGCTCGTGTTCCTCGGCGACGGACCGTTGAGGGCTGAGCTTGAAGGGCGACCCGGGGTTGTGCTCGCGGGTCGCGTGGCGCACGATGAGGTCGGCTCGTGGATCGCTGGCGCCGACGTCGTGTGTGGCCCGGCGCTCGTCGAGCCGTTCGGCCAGGCGCTCCTTGAGGCGCTCGCCTGCGGCAAGCCAGTCGTCGCAACGAACGTGGGCGGGCCACCTGAGTTCGTGCCGGTGGGCGGCGGTGTTCTCATCAATCCGCTCGACACAGCGGACATCGCCCGGGGCCTTGCCGAGGCTGCGGCGCTCCCGTCACCGAACGACGCCGCACGCGCCGCTGCGACGGAGCACGACGTCAGGCGGCAGGCGGAACGGGTGGAGGCGATTCTGCTTCGAGCTGTGCAAGGTCGGCGAGCCTAAGCTCGATCAGCGGCCGCACCTTGTCCTCGATCCCCGCTGCGCGTGCGACAGCCAGCGCCGCCTCATAGCTCTCGCGCACCTTCGCGGGCGCAACGCCTTGCTTCAGGCGGTTGTCTCCCGTCAGGAGGTGCTTTTGAATCTGGGTGCGCGGGTTACCGTTGTCCACGAGCGCAGCCTAACGGCCGCGTAACCGGTTTGGGTGCGGCGATTCGGCTACCCTTCCCGAGCAATGCTGGCAACGCTCTCCGTCATCCATGTCCTGATCTCCGGCGCTCTCGTCGGATTGATCCTCATGCATTCCGGCCGCGACGCCGGCATGGGCGGGATGGGCTTCACGCCGACATCGCAGGGTGGCACGCACATCGTCGAGAAGAACTTGACGCGGCTGACGCTGATCGTCGCCGTGCTCTTCATCGCGAACACTGTGGCGCTGTACCGCCTGCTGGCGTAACCGCCGCGTAGTGCAGCTCGTCTCGCTTCACCATGTGACGTGTGTCTGTGCAGACGCGCAGCGGACGGTCGACTTCTACCGAGACCGGCTCGGCTTTCGGCTCGTCAAGAAGACGGTGAACTTCGATGATCCGCACAGCTACCACCTCTACTTCGGTGACGAGCACGGCGCGCCCGGCAGCCTGTTGACGTTCTTCGAGTGGCCGCGCTCTGAGGGCGGCCGCGTGGGGCGTGGGACGCTCGCGTCGATCGCGATCGAGAGTCCGTATGCCGACGAACCCGCGACGATCGAGGATCCCGACGGGCTGATCCTCGAGGTGTTCCCGGGCCCCGCGCCGCGTGTCCGGTCGGTGGTCGCTCTCGGCAACTCGGCGCTCTACGGCGGGATCCTCTCTACCGACGCGCCGATCCAGTTCGGCCCGCCCACCGACACACCCGCGCTGATTGGCGCTGGGACGACGCACCACATCGCCTGGCAGGTGGCTGATGATGCTGCGCTCGACCGGTGCTTCGCTCGGCTCTCCGAGCTTGGCCTGCGCCCGACGGGACCGTTCGACCGCACCTACTTCCGCTCGGTCTACTTCCGAATGCCCGACGGTCTGCTGAACGAGGTTGCGACTGCGGGCCCCGGGTTTGCTGTCGACGAACCGGCCCGCCACCTCGGCGAAGAGCTCTCGTTGCCCGCCTGGTTGGAGGAGGCGCGCGTGACGCTTGAACGTGAGCTCGCGCCGATCCGTTGACGCGTGGTTAGAATGGCGCTCCCCACGCGCTGGTGGCGGAATTGGTAGACGCGCTAGGTTGAGGGCCTAGTGGCCATTGCGGTCGTGGAGGTTCAAGTCCTCTCCAGCGCATGACGGAAACCCGCGAGAGCGGGTTTCGTCGTTAAGGGAACAGATGGGTGGTTCAGTGGGCCGGCGCTGCGGCAGGCACCGTGCCCGCGGAGGCGCCGGAGACGCCCCAGCCATGGCCACCGTAGGCACTCGCCATCAAGACGAGGCAGGTAGCGATGAGGGCGATTCCTGGCGTTCGCATGCGGGTATTGAACGATTGGTGTGGCGGTGGAGCATCGGGGAAATTCCGCGATGTGCCTGCGGCGGTTCCGAAGGATCGACACGAACACATGTTTGACGTCGTCCGCAGGACTCTCTACTCTCACAACGAACACACGTTCGACACACCTTTCACCCGACCCCAATTTCAAGCCGGAGGCGCAATGCTCACCGAGCGGCAGCAGCAGATCTGGAACTACCTCGTCGAATACGTCGACCGGTGCGGGTACCCGCCCACCGTCCGCGAGATTGGCGAGCAGGTCGGCCTTGCGTCGCCCTCCACTGTCCACGCGCATTTGGCGAACCTTGAGCGCGCGGGTCTCCTCCGCCGCGACCCGACCAAGCCGCGGGCACTTGAGCTGATTGGTCGCGAGCGCGTCGAGTCTGTCCCGGTCGAGCCAGCCGTGATCGGCGACTTCGGTGCCGTCAGCCTGCCGCTCGTCGGCGAGATCGCCGCTGGTGGTCCGCTGCTTGCCGAGCAGAACGTTGAGGACTACCTGCCGATGCCGAGCCGTTCCAAGGGCGACTTCCTTCTTCGGGTGAAGGGCGAGTCGATGATCGAGGCCGGCATTCTCGACGGCGACCTGGTGATCGTCCAGACGGCACAGGATGCGCGCAACGGCGAAATCGTTGTGGCCCTCGCTGGTGATGACGAGTCGACCGACGAGGCAACCGTCAAGACCTTCTATCGCGAGAACGGCCGCATTCGTTTGCAGCCCGAGAACGCTTCGCTCTCACCGATCTATGCGAATCACGTCCAGATTCTGGGGCGCGTCGTGGGGGTCTTCCGGGAGCTGTGACCGGCGAGGTCATCTCCCTCTTTGCGCGGTCGCTCGATCAGGAGCTGATGGCGCTGCTGCGCGGTGCGTCGCTCGAGTGTTTGGTGTGCGGTGAGTTCGTGATGCACGCGCGTGAGGGAGTGGTCTTCTGCCCCGAGTGCGGCACCCAGGCGGGAACGGAATCCGCCGTGGTTGCTGGGGCAGGGCTAGACTTTTTCGTGCAGGCCGGGTGATCGCGGCGTCCTAGTGGCGTCGAGGAAAGTCCGGACACCGCAGGGCAGGACGCTGACGCAAGTCAGGTGGCGAAAGCCAACGGAAAGTGGAACAGAAAGGAAACCGCCTTCGACGTGATCTCCGGAGACGTCGGAGGTAAGGGTGAAACGGTGGGGTAAGAGCCCACCAGCGTCGCGGTGACGCGGCGGCTTGCTAAACCCCGTCCGGTGCAAGGCGAACAGAGTCCGTTACGAGGTTGCCCGCCCAGGACTCGGGTAGCTGCCAAGAGGGATGATCATTCAAGACAGAATCCGGCTTACAGGCCTGCTAACGAAAACCCCCGCTTGCGGGGGTTTTCTATTTTGTGCACGTCTGCTCGCTGCTCCAGGAACAGCGACGCGTCCTAGACCGCGACGTCACCGACGCGCGGTTGACGCGTAGCTCGCAGACGTCGCTCCAGAGGATGCTCAACGAACCGGTAGAGCAGCCACGCCGCGAGGATGGTGACTGCGTACATCGCGATTGGCATCGCAGGTGCATCCCCCCACGAGATCTCATCCGTGACGATGCGAATCACAAGCTGGTGGAGGAGATAGAACGCATACGACCAAGCGCCGAGCCGCAGCAGCGTGCGTGAGTGAAGTCGGCTTGGCAGACCGGAGACGTCGGCCTGCGCATTCGCAAAGATCACAAGCGAAAACGGGATCAGCGTGACGGCAGACCACATCGCGTACTTCGGGACGAAGCCCGCCGCGACGTAACCAGCAACACCGATCGCGAGCCCGGCGAGACGAGAGATCGGAAGCCGTGCTCCGGACAGAATCAGTCCGCAGAGGCAGATCCCGATGACGAACTCGAACAGCCGGAACACCGGATTGATGTAGATGGCCCAAAAGGCCAGGCCGCTGTCGCCCTTGGGATGAAGCAGCAACGGAAAGCTGATCGACACGAATGCCGAGGCAGCCGCGACGGTCATCAGGCCGCGGGGGTTGAGGCGGAGCAGTCGCGGGGCGATCAGCGGGAACATCGCGTAGAAGAACACCTCTGTTGACAGCGACCACGACACCCCGTTCCCGGCGAAATAGACGTTCTGAGACGGAATCCATGACTGCAGCAACGTCAACGGGAACAGGTCAAGGACGTATCCATGCCGGTTCACCGTGAAGGCGGTGCCGAGGTACGCGACGGTGAGCAGGCAGACGAGCGCATACGCGGGATAGATGCGCGCAAAGCGCTTTCGGTAGAAGCCGCGGGAGTCGCCACCACTATTGCTGTAGGCCAGCACGAAGCCCGAGAGGATGAAGAAGAACGAAACGCCCGTCGGGCCCTGAGCGCAGATGCGATGCGCAACTCCGGCAACGCGCGTGTTGTCGAGCAGGTAGCCGGAGTGGACGAGGAAGACAGCTGACGCGGCGAACCAACGCAGCGATGTCAGCGAGGGCAGGTTTCGCGGCACGTTAGTTCTGGCGGGGCTTGATGACCACGATCAGGTCACCCGGCTGAACCTGCGAGGCGGCGCGGAGAGCGACACGCTCGATGGTGCCGGTGATCGGCGCACCGATCGCAGCCTCCATCTTCATCGCCTCGATGTGGGCGACCGGCTGACCGGCCTCCACCTCATCGCCAACGTTCACGCGCACCGTCACGGCACCCGCGTACGGGGCAGCGACGTGACCGGGCTGCGAGAGGTCGGCACGCTCGACGGTTGTCTCGTCGGAGTCGGCCGAAAGATCACGCACTTCGATTGGCCGCACCTGGCCGTTGACGCGCACGAGTACGGTGCGCATGCCGCGACTGTCGGCATCACCGATCGCCGAGAGCTCGACGATCACGCGCACGCCGGTGCTGAGGTCGAACTGCTCCTCACGGTCGGGCTGCAAGCCGTAGAGGAAGAGGCGCGTCGGCAGCACGGAGACGTCGCCGTAGCGCTCCTCCGCCTGCTCCTGCTCCTTCGCCGGACCGGGGAACAGGAGGCGCGACAGCACACGGCCTGCGCCGGGCTTCGCGATCTCCGCTTCGATCTCGGGATCGAGGTCGGCCTGCGGCTCCTTGATCGTGCGGCCTGCGAGCGCCTTCGTGCGGAACGGCTCGGGCCACCCGCCCGGAGGCGTGCCGAGCTCGCCGCCGAGGAAGCCGATCACGCTCTCGGGCAGGTCGAACCGCTCGGGGTGCTCCTCGACTTCCTTCGGGTCGGCACCAGTCGCGGCGAGCGCGAGGGCGAGGTCGCCAACGACCTTGCTCGTCGGCGTCACCTTCACGATGCGGCCAAGGATCTTGTCGGATGCGGCGTAGAGCTTCTCGATCAGGTCGAACCGATCGGCAAGGCCGAGCGCAGCAGCCTGGGCGCGCAGGTTCGAGAGCTGGCCGCCTGGAATCTCGTGCAGGTAGACGCTCGCCGTCGGTGCCTCAAGACCCATCTCGAACGGGCGGTAAAGGTGACGCACCGACTCCCAGTACGGCTCAAGCTGCGAGAGCGCCTCGATCGACAATCCGGTGGGGCGATCGGTGCCATCGGTGGCAGCGACGATCGCGGCGAGGCTCGGCTGCGAGGTCATGCCGGCGAGCGGGCCCGCGGCGCCATCAACCGCGTCGACGCCCGCCTCGATCGCGGCAAGGTAGGTCGCAAGCTGGCCGCCCGCAGTGTCATGGGTGTGCAGGTGTACCGGCACGTCGAACCGCTCGCGCAACGCGCTCACGAGCACGCGCGCAGCCGGCGCCTTCAGCAACCCAGCCATGTCCTTGATCGCCAGGACGTGCACGCCCGCATCGACGAGCTTCTCGGCGACACCCAGGTAGTAGTCGAGGGTGTAGATGTTCTCCTTTGGGCTCAGCAGATCGCCCGTGTAACAGATGCAGCCTTCGACGAGCGCGTGCGTGTCGAGCGCCGCGGTGATCGCCGGGCGCATCTGCTCGATCTCGTTCAACGCGTCGAAGATGCGGAAAATGTCGATGCCCGTGTCGGCAGCCTCGCGCACGAACGACCGCGCAACGCTGTCGGGGTACGGCGTGTATCCCACCGTGTTGCGGCCGCGCAACAGCATTTGCAGGCAGATGTTCGGCACCGCTTCACGCAGCCGCGCCAAGCGCTTCCACGGATCCTCGTGCAGGAAGCGCAGCGCCACGTCGTAGGTCGCGCCGCCCCATGCCTCGAGCGAGAGCAGCTCGGGGAGCGTCCGCGAGATGTGCGGGCCAACCGTGACGAGGTCGAACGTGCGCATCCGGGTGGCGAGGATCGACTGATGAGCGTCGCGGAAGGTCGTGTCGGTAACCGCCACGTTGGTCTGGGCGCGCAGGTCTGCGGCGAACTTCGCCGGGCCAAGCTCAAGCAGCCGCTGACGGGAGCCCGGGAGCACTTCGCCCTCGGCAAGTGGCGGCAGGTGGTCGCGTGGGTCGAGCCCGATCGGGGCCTCGCCGTGAATCTTGTTGACCGTGCGCTCGGCGAGCAGCGTCACGAGCCGCGTCGAGCGGTCGCCACGCGGGCGCGGCGCCAACAGATACGGACGGCTGTCGATGAAGCCGGTGGTCGTCTCGCCCGCGAGGAAGTCGGGCTCTTCGAGCACCGCCATCAGGAACGGGATATTTGTCGCAATGCCGCGGATGCGGAACTCGGCGAGGGCGCGCCGCGCCTTCGCGACAGCAGCCGGGAGGTCGGGCCCGCGCGCGATCAGCTTCACAAGCAGCGGGTCGAAGAACGCCGACACATCGGCGCCCGTAAACGCCACGCCGCCATCCAGGCGGATGCCTGCGCCACCCGGCGAGCGGTACACCGAGATCTTCCCGGTGTCCGGGCGGAAGCCCTTCGACGGATCCTCGCTCGTGATGCGGCACTGGATCGCGAAGCCCTGTGGCTTGATCTTGTCCTGCGTCAGCCCGAGCCCTTCGAGCGTCTCGCCACCCGCGATCAGCAGCTGCGACTGGACGATGTCGATGCCCGTCGTCTCCTCGGTCACCGTGTGCTCGACCTGGATGCGTGGGTTCATCTCGATGAACGCGTACCGGTTCGTCCGCGGCTCGAGCAAGAACTCGACGGTGCCCGCGTTCTTGTAGCCGATCGACTCGCCGAACTTGACGGCGTCGGCGCAGATGCGGTCGCGCAGCTCCGGGTCGAGGTTCGGCGCGGGGGCAAGCTCGATCAC
>CAIWTI010000168.1 GCA_903915545.1 uncultured Actinomycetes bacterium
CGGCGTCGGCGTCGTTGCCACCTGAGCAGCACCTGCTGGACGGGGTCAACGTGATCACCCAAGAGGGTATTGAGGTGATCGTGCCGCCTCGCCATCACGCTGTCGTGACGGCGAAGGTCGCCGTCGATCCGGCCGACCTACGCACGGCCCAACAGGACTTTGCGTCGCTGCTCGCTGGGCTTGAGCACGACTATGTCGCAACGCCCGCCGGGCTCGGCGTCGCCGTTGCCTGGAGCCTGCAGTACTTCGAGAAGTACGCGCCCGCGGCATGGGCGACGCACGCCCCGCACGATCGCCGCGCCGACAAGCCAGCGCTGCTCACGGCGCGCTCGTTCCCAAGCGATCCCCAGAATCTGGTGCTCGAGGAGAACGACCTCGCGATCCTGCTGCGCAGCGATGTCAAAGCGAACATCGACGATGCGATCGATCGCCTGCGCCAGAGCAAGGCGATCTCGCTTACGACGATTCGTCGTGGGTTCGCAGGCGGGGGCTTCGAAGGCGGCACGTCGCTGCCAAAGCAGATCGCGACGGCGGCCAACATCCCCGGGGCCGATCTGATTCCCGAGACGGCCGAGCTCTTCCTCGGCTTCACGTCTACCCAGAAGGCGGCTTTTGGCCCGGGCAAGATCGCGAACTTCGAGACGCTTGGCCTCGTCGACCTGCGCGGCAAGGATTACTTCGTCAACGGCACCGCGATGCACCTGTCGCACATCCACGAAGACATCGAGGCGTGGTACGTGAACTTCACGTTCGATGAACGCGTCGCCTCGGCGTTCTACCCGGGCGTGAAGAACGTGAAGCAAGGCCAGCAGGTCGTGCCGATGGGGCCCGAGCAGGTGCAGACCGCCGACGTAGTGCACGCCCTCTACAAGTCGTCGGGACGAATCGGTCATAGCGGCCCGCTGCAGACGGCTTCGCGGCTGCCCACGGCCTTGATCGCGACCGACGGAACGCACTATCCGAAGGGCACGGCGATCCCGATTCGTGCCGACTTCAACACGATCGACAACCCGTTTACGTGGGCATCAGACCCGACGCTGCTCGCCGAGGTTCCGGCCGCCGGAGTGCACTTCCTGGTGTTCAACCCATCGAGCGACGACTTCCACCGCACTCGGCTTGCGATGGATGGTGTGCTTGCTGATGGCACGAAGGTCGCCGTGGCTGCCCGCGAACGCGCTCAGGGCTTCAACTCAATCTTACGGACGACGCATCGCCAAAACTTCCTGATGCCGCCGCGGCGCAACCGCAGCTTCCCGCTCGTCGAGGTTTAGGAAACCGGCTTAGCCGAAGAAGGTGCCCGCGTCGTCGTAGAGCGCGCGGGGGACGCCGCGCACTTCGGCGCAGGCTTCTGAGAGGGAGACGAGCTTGATGTCGTTGCCGCGGAGCGCAACCATCGTGCCGTAGTGACCATCGTGGATCGCGTCGGCCGCCGCGATCCCAAAGCGCGTCGCGAGGATCCGGTCGGAGGCCGTTGGTGTTCCGCCGCGCTGCAAGTAGCCAAGAACGTTGACGCGGGCCTCGAATCCAGTGCGTCGCTCGAGCTCCGACGCGATCGTGTAGCCGATTCCTCCGAGGCGCGGGAAGCCGAACGCGTCGAGCGGCAGGTCGATTTCGACGCCCGCTGGCGGCGTGATGCCTTCTGCAACGACGATCACCGAGTAGGTGTGCCCGTCGGCGTGGCGCCGCTCGATCTCGCGTGAGATGTGGTCGAGGTCGTACGGCACCTCGGGCACGAGAATCTCGTCGGCGCCGCTCGCGAGGCCGGCATAGAGCGCGATCCAGCCCTTCGTGCGGCCCATCACTTCGACAACCATGATCCGGTCGTGCGACTCGGCGGTCGTTGAGAGTCGGTCGATCGAATCGGTCGCGATCTGTACCGCCGTGTCGAAGCCGAAGGTGCGGTCGGTCGCGGCGATGTCGTTGTCGATCGTCTTCGGAACCCCGACGATCGGAAAGTCGCCGTCCTCGTGCAGCTTCAGCGCGGAGCGCAGCGTGCCGTCGCCGCCGATCACAACGAGGGCATTGAGACGGTTCGTCTCGAGCGTCGAGCGCACGCTCTCCCAGCCGTTCGCGTGAACGTACGGATCGCGGCGCGACGTGCCGAGGATCGTCCCGCCGCGCTGCAAGATACCGCGCACGTCGTTGCGGCTGAGCTCGCGCGTCTTGTTCTCAAGCAGCCCGTCCCAGCCGTGGAGGATGCCAACGGTCTGATGGCCAAGGCGCTCGGCGCGGGCGACGACGCCGCGGATCACGGCGTTCAGCCCTGGGCAGTCACCGCCACCTGTGAGCACCCCAATCCGCATGACCCGAGTCTACGGTCCGCAGGTGGGTGCGGGGCCAGGCTTTTCGGGCGTGGCAGGAATGTCGGTCTGCCGCCACGACGCGAGGTAGCGAGTTGGGTCGACCGCACCGTCATACCCAAGGTGGAGGAGTGAGGCCGGGTGCACCTCGAAGTGGAGGTGGGCAGGGGTGTGCTCCGCATCGCCGCTTGTTCCGACAAAGCCAAGGAGTTGCCCGGCGCGGACGATCGCGCCATTGTGGGCGGCCTTCGCGTAACGCGAGAGGTGCGCGTAGTAGAACTCGTCGCCCTTCGCGTCGCGCAGCCACAGCCTGTGTCCGCCGAGCTTCTGCCAGCCGACCGAGAAGACGATGCCGTCGGTTGCTGCAACAACCGGTGTGCCGTGTCCGGCGAAGAGGTCGTCACCGTGATGCCAGTCGAGACCCGCCCGTCCCGAGCCGAAGGTGTCAGCGATCGCGTAATGCCCGAGCAGCGGGAAGACGAATCGTGTGGACGCAAGCCGGGGGAGGCTACGACGCGCGTGAGCGAGCCGCACGGTCGTCACGGGAGCGACGAGACGAGCGACCTTCGTGTCGATCTCGACCGAGCGGCCCGAGAGCAGGCAGCGAGCGGGATAGCCAAGACCCGAGCGCGATGCCGTGGAGGCGACGGCCATCGCAGCCGAAGCGCTCACCGCCGCGATCAGTGCGAGCACAGCGACTCTGCTTACCGGCAGGCCGGGACGGTAGTTACGCCTCTCTCGCACGCCGTACAGGTTCGCCGCCAAGGCGGCTGTCCATGCTTGCAGCGATCAGATAGATCAGCGAGGCGAGCACGATGATCGCGGTGCTCGGCGGAACCCGGGGGACGGCGTAGGCGAAGGCAAGGCCGCCCCAGACGGCGACGATCGCGAGTCCCGCCGCCAACGCCAGGCTCCGGTACGGGTTTCGCGCCAGGCGGTGCGCGGCCGCGGCGGGCGCGGCGACGAGCCCGAGCAGCAGGAGAGCGCCAACAGCCTGCGTCGCTTCGGCGGCGGTTACCCCGAGGACGACGAGGAACGCGAGGCCGAGGACGCCGACGCGCACACCCTGTGCCGCCGCCACAGCGGGATCAAGCGAGCTGAATAGGAGGGGTCGGGCGATCGCAAGCAGCGCGGCGATGGCGGCGAGCGATACGGCGACCGCAATCC
>CAIWTI010000169.1 GCA_903915545.1 uncultured Actinomycetes bacterium
CCCGGTTGCGTCGGAGCACCCGATTGCGGTCGTCTGACACAGGTATGCAGCCGCGCGGTAGCCGCGCAGTGCCGGACTTGAGACGGAACGTGTCAACGCGTTTGAGACAGCCGGCTGAGGAAACCTAAGTGCCGATCGCGGCCTGCGGGACGACTGCGGTGAGGCGGGGATCGACGGCGACGGTCGTGGCCTCGAGGGGATTGATGTGGACGGCAGCGGGAGGGAGCGCGACGCGAGGCGGGCCGTTGGGGAAGCGCTCGGGATGCGCGCGGTGCGCGACGTCGAGGGCGGCCTGACGGACGGCTCGCACTGCGTCGACGCGGGCGAAGAAGACCTCGGCCGGGGTGAAGAGGGCGAGGCCGGAGTGGTGGTGGTCGTCGTTGTGCCAGCCGAAGAAGTCGGCGAGCCAGCGGCGGGCCTCCTCGAGATCCGGAAACCGGCCCGGGTAGTCGGGTTGATACTTGAGCGTTTTGAATTGTGCCTCGCTGAAAGCGTTGTCGTCGGAGACGTGCGGGCGGCTGAAGCTCTGGTCGGCGCCGAGGATTGCGAGCAGCTGCGCGAGCGTGTCGCTCCTCATCGCGGCACCCCGGTCTGCGTGGACCGTTAGGCCCGGCTCGACACCGTGCCGAGCGATGCTGTCGGCGAACAGCTGTGCGGCGAGGTGCTGGCACTCCTTGGCTGCGACCATCCAGCCGACTACGTATCGGCTGAATAGGTCAATGATAACATACGCGTGAAGAAAGACACCTCTATTTAGTGTTGCCAATTTCGTTATGTCCCATGTCCACACTTGGTTGGGTGCGGTGGCGGTGAGTGAGGGCTTGGCGTAGGCGCGAGGCGCGCGTTGGTTTCGCCGCTCCTTCGACTCGCCATCGGCGGCGAGGACCCTGTAAATCGTGCGAATCGACGCAAGATAGACGCCTCGACTGAGCAGGGCCGCGAACACCTCGTGCGGCGGCTGGTCCTTGAATTCTTCGCTATGCATGATATCGCGAATTGCCTGCCTCTCCTCGGGCTTGAGACTGCGCGGACTGGGAGGTCTCTGCTGCCACGCTGGCGGCGAAGGCAGACTTGTCGAACGGTATAAAGTCGCGCGACTAAGGCCGAGCACGCTGCATGCGCCCGAGACCGACAGCGCGGGATCGGCGAGCTCCTCGACGAGGTCGGTCAGGCTTCTTCGTCGCTCTCGGGCAGTGTGAGATCCAGCAGCGCATAGGCTTTTTTTTGGAGCGCGATGAGCGCATTGGCGATGTGGAGCTTTCGCTCCAACATCTCGCTGCGCTTGGTGGCCGCGGCCAGCTGTCGCTCCGGCTCGGTCAGCTGCGGCTTTCGCCCCGGCTTCCTCACGGCGAGCCCAGCCGCGCCCTGCGCCTGAAGCTGCGCGCGCCACGACGAGAGCTGCGAGCTGTAGATGCCCCGCTTGCGCAACAGCGCCTCCAGCGCCCCGCGCTCACCCGATGCGAGCGCCGCGTCGGCCTCGCGCAAGATGCGCAGCTTGTCGGCGGCCGTGAATACCCTGCGGCGCCTGCGTCCGGGCACCGACTCCAGCTGAGCGCCCCGCGACGCTGACGTACGGTCGCTCGCTTTGGCTTCGGAGGTGACCACGGTGTCCAAATCTTTGAATGGTTTCGGCACGAGCGATGGACCAGTCTCCGCCCTTCGGCACTTAGATTACGACGGGGA
>CAIWTI010000170.1 GCA_903915545.1 uncultured Actinomycetes bacterium
AATGAAGCGGCTCTCGCCGGGGCCGGGCGTCTACCTCTTCCGTGGGAGTCTCGACGAGGTGCTGTACGTCGGCAAGGCGAAATCGCTGCGGTCGCGTGTGCGCCAGTACTTCCAGGCTGGGCGAAGCGACACGCGGCAGGGGATCGACCAGCTCGTCGCACGCGTTGCTGCCGTCGAGACGATCGTCACCGGCAGCGAAGTTGAGGCGCTCCACCTCGAGCAGAACCTAATCAAACGCCACCGGCCACCGTTCAACGTCCGACTCCGGGATGACAAGTCGTTTCCGTATATCGCCGTGACGGTTGAGGACGAGTACCCGCGCGTCATCTTCACGCGCGAGCGCCACCGCCGCGGCGTCGTCTACTTCGGTCCGTATGCCAACGCAAAATCTGTACGCGAGACCCTCGACACGCTTAACCGCATCTTTCGCTACCGCCCGTGTGAAGGGCCAAAGCCGGGGCGCCACAGCGGTGTTCCGTGCCTCGACCTGCACATCGAGCGGTGTTACGGGCCGTGCGTGGGCCTGATCTCGAAGGAGGACTACGCCGAGGTGATCGACGGCGTCATCGAGTTCCTGTCGGGGAACGACAAGCCGATTCGGCGCCAGCTTGAGTCCCAGATGCGGGAAGCCGCTGCCGAGGAACGCTACGAGGATGCTGCCCGCTACCGCAACCGTCTGATCGCCGTCGATCGGCTGTCAGAACGGCAGGGAGTCGAGCGCGCGTCAATGGGCACTGCCGACGTGATCGGTGTCGCCGTCGGGCCCGACCGAGCAGCAGTCCAGGTATTCCCTCTGCGCGAGGGACGCATGGTTGATCGCTACTCGTTCCAGCTCGAAAACGCGGCCGGAGAGGAGATCGCAGAGGTGCTCGAGCAGTTCTGCCTCGAGTACTACGGCAGCGCGCCGGCGATCCCGCCAGAGATTCTGGTTCCGCGTGAGGCGCGGGACACCGAGGCGCTCGAGCGGTTCCTTTCCGAGCAGCGGGGGTCGCGCGTGCGAGTGCGCGCGCCGGAGCGCGGCGAGAAGCGTCGTCTCCAGGAGCTCGCGATGAAGAACGCCGAGCTCGCGCTCTCCTCTGAGGCGTTCGTGTCCGACACGAAGCGGCGCCGACGTATCGAGGCCCTCGAGGAGTTGCGGGAGGTGCTGAACCTCGAAGCGCTGCCGATCCGCATCGAGTGTTACGACATCTCGAACCTGCAGGGGCGCCAGGTGGTCGGCTCGATGGTGGTCTTCGAAGATGCGCAGCCGAAGAAGGCGCACTACCGCTCGTTCGGCATCAAAGGATTCGAGGGACAGGACGACTTCGCGTCGATGGCCGAGGTCGTGGGGAGGCGCTTCGGTCGGCTCGCCCACGGTGGCGACGACGGATACGACGAATCGTTTGGCGCGACCCCAAACCTCGTCGTGATCGATGGTGGCAAGGGCCAGCTGGCGGCTGCGCTCGAGGCGATGGCCGCCTACGACCTACCGCGCGTTGCCGTCGTCTCGTTGGCCAAACGCATCGAGGAGGTCTTCGTTCCGGGATCGTCACGCCCGATCCTGCTCCCGG
>CAIWTI010000171.1 GCA_903915545.1 uncultured Actinomycetes bacterium
CCGACACTCCGACACCACCGACAACGAAACCGTCGGTAACGACCGGAAAGCCCCCGGCGAGCGAGACGTAGCCCGGGTTGTTTGTCCGAAGGTTCCCGTCCTTGCGATGGGTGTCCTTCGCCTTCGCCACCCAGTCGCCGCTAGGCGACAGTTCGTGAGCTTCATTCGCGGTGGCCTGGCCTGTGATCGCTGCCTGCCGCGCCTTCGCCATCGCGAATGCGACCGTCCTCCCAGACGCACCATCCGTGCGTTCGACGATCAGCGGCTCCCCAAACACATCCGACACGCAGACCGTGACTGCTTTTCCGCCATCGCTTCCAGCAGAGCGAAGGATCGCATCAACGATCGAGCGGGCATCGGCATACGTCAGGCTCTTGAGGTCTCGCACGACGACGATTCTAGAGCGAGCCCGTCCTCACAGTCAGGGGTTAGCTAAGCCCAGGCGCCACCGTCCGACGACCGCCCCATTCTGGGCAGCGATGGCAGAAGCCGCACAACCGGGTGACACGACCGCCCCGGTACCGCCCGACCCTCAGCGCTTGCGTGCCGCAGCGAAGGAGACGCGCGACGATGCTGCCCCGATCGCGTTGGGCGCTGCGATCGCGCTCATCGCACTAGCACTCGTCTCTCGCCACGCGCAGTGGCAGCTCCTGGGACATCCCCTTTGGTGGATCTGGCTCGTCGTGGCGACGCCGTACCTTTGCCTCACGGCCCTCCTGCTCTTCGGACTCAAGCGCCTTGTCCACCATGACCGACGGCGCGAGGTTGCCGTCGGACTCCTCGGGCTTGTCTGGGCATTCAACGTCGTCGGAGTTGGTGTACTCGTCACGTCGCTCATCGCGAACTCCGCACTCCAGATCAGTGGGCGCCAGCTGCTCTTTAGCGGCGGCACCGTGTTGATCAGCAACACCGTCGCGTTTGGCCTCGCCTTCTGGGAACTCGACAACGGCGGCCCCGTATCGCGCGCGCTGGCGGAAGCACGCCACAAGCCGGACTTCCAGTTCCCACAAGACGAGAACCCAAAGCTCGCGCGGGACGGATGGTCGCCTCGACTTTGGGACTATCTCTACATGTCGCTCACCAACGCGACCGCGTTCAGCCCGACCGACGCGATGCCGCTCACACGGCCAGCCAAGCTGCTGATGGCAGCCGAGTCGACGCTCTCTGCACTCACCGTGCTGCTCGTGACCGCGCGGGCCGTGAACATCCTCCCGTAGCCGCGCACCGCCCGGGCCGGAAGCCCGGTCAGGCAACGGCTCAGTGGTACGCTCGAAAGAGAGGCGTCGCATGATCTGACCCTCTGCTCTATCCGCGAGAGCTCACATCTGATCTCGCAATCACGGCCTCCCTCATCAGCGTGGGTTGCAGATGCGCCAACCGGCAGCGGTTGACGCCACACCCATTACGACAAGGAGCATGCGATGAGCACCTACTACGACCAGCGTCCGAAGGCCCCAGTGCGCAAGCGAACGCGACTGCTGAAGCTTGTAGCGCTTCCGGTAACGATCGCGTTCGTTTCCGTGTTCGCCCTGGCACTCAGCGGCCTCTCGGGCGCCGGCACCACCAAGACCGCGGTAGCCCCCGCGAACACCACCCCACCGACGATCTCAGGAACCACGACCGAAGCGCAGGTACTGACGGCCGACAACGGCGCCTGGAGCGGAACCGCCCCGATCACCTACACCCACGCGTGGCAACGTTGTGACGCAACGGGTGGCAGCTGCTCACCGATCTCGGGAGCGACTGCGGTGACCTACACGCTCAAGAATCCGGATGTCGGAAACACATTGCGCGTCATCACGACAGCCACGAACACCGATGGCGCGAAGTCAGCGACCTCGGTGCCGACCGCCGTCGTGAAGGCAGCGACGGTCACGCCCCCTGCTGCGTCGAACGGCTGTGCCACCACCGGTGGGACTGTCGCGATCGGCGGGGTCACCTCGCCGGCACGGCTGAACATCGACCAGTTCCAAGTCAACCCAGCAACGATCACCTACGGCACTCGGTCAGTCACTGCACGCTTCCATGTCAGTGCATGCGGCGGCTCGGTGCAGGGCGCGTTGGTTCTCGCGACTGTCGTCCCGTACGGGCTGTTCGCAAGCGCGAATGAGCAGACGACGGGTGCCGACGGTTGGGCGACCGTTGATCTGACGGCGCTCTCGGGTTTCCCGGTCAGCGCGCACCAGCAGCTGCTCGTGACGTTCGTCCGTGCCCGGAAGTCGGGCGACGACATCCTCGGCGGCATCTCAAGCCGACGGCTCGTGTCGTTCAAGGTCACACGCGGCTAAGTCAAAAGAAGTCGCGTGCCACGGGGAGTTCTCAGCCCCGTCGCACGCGGCTCCTCACGACTAATCAGGCGGTCGTTCAGACAGAGCGGATGCCATCGAAGAGCGTCTGCTCTTCAATCGTTCGCTCCGCAGTCGGATTTGCCTCAAGGCGCTCATCCGAAATCGCTTCGCCACTCTCGATCGAAAGCCCGTACGTGCCGTCCGCGATCCGCAATACGGCACGCTTAATGGCCGCCAACTCGGCCCGCAAACCATCGGCAAGACCTTCGTCGAGCTCGGCCTCCGAGGTGTTCGATGCCTGATCGCCAAGATGGCGGGCGGTCGTCGGCTCGTCAGCGACCACTGGGGCCAGACCATCGAGAGCCTCAACGATCCGACTCCGCTCTCCGTCCAACAACTGTGTGGCTCGTTTTGTATCCATGTCAGTGACCGTACCCCCGGCCGAAGCGAGCCGCATCGGGGATAACCCGGCGCCGGTTCGGTGACCCCCAACCCCGGAGGCCACCGAACGGCGTCGCTTTGCGATTAGCCTCCGCCTGCCCCCGAGTACGGCGTCGACTTCGACACATACGCGGCGATATTGATGATCTGTGCCTTGGGGAATGACGGCGAGAACGCCGGCATACCTTCGCCGCCATACTTGATCTGCGTCACGATCGCCGTGTAGCCCGACGGCTCCGTGCCGAGGTTTCCGCCCCGTTTGCCCTTCGTCCCAGCAGCGGCAAGCGTGTGGCAACCGCCGCACGCGGCGATGAACAACGCCTTGCCAGCCTTGAGATTCGCGTTTGCTGGCGGCCCACCTTGCAGCCCTGACGCACTACGCGCCTGGCCGAACGCAAGCGGGACGGCGATCGCGGCCGCGATCGCGA
>CAIWTI010000172.1 GCA_903915545.1 uncultured Actinomycetes bacterium
CCGAGATCGTCGCCACGATCGCGTCGGCGTCTGCGGGTCCGGGAACGCGAGCGAACATCGACGAGTTCACCGAGACGACGTCTCGGGCGAGCGAGATCGTCGGGGGCGCGCAACGGGGCAAGGCGATCATAATCCTCAACCCCGCAGACCCGCCGCTGATCATGCGCGACACGATCTTCTGTTCGCTGCCTCCGGGGGCCGATCACGCGGCGATCGAAGCGTCGATCCTGGAGATGGAGCGGGTCGTCCAGTCGTACGTGCCCGGGTACCACCTTCTGCGCCCGCCGCAGTTCGATAACGAGAAGGTCGCGATCTTCGTCGAGGTCGTCGGCGCCGGCGACTTCCTTCCTTCATACGCCGGCAACCTCGACATCATGACGGCGGCTGCCGCCAAAGTCGGAGATGAGCTCGCGAAGGCGATGCTGGAGGTAGCGGTTTGATGCCGTACTCGGACGAACTCGACATCCGCATCACCGATTCGTCGTTGCGCGACGGATCACACCACGTCGGTCATCAGTTCACCCAGGCGCAAGTCGCGACCATCGTCTCCGCACTCGATCGAGCTGGCATTCCTGTCATTGAAGTCAGCCACGGCGACGGCCTGGGCGGCTCATCGTTCAACTACGGCCTCTCAGGAACCGACGAGCGACTACTGGTCAAAGAGGCCGTCGCCAACGCCAACCGGGCCAAGATCGCGTGTCTGTTGCTGCCCGGGCTCGGCACCGCCGACGACATCAAGGCCGCTGCTGATCTCGGCGTCTCGGTGATCCGGATCGCCACCCACTGCACCGAAGCAGACATCGCGATCGAGCACTTCGAGGTCGCGCGCAAGCTCGGTCTCGAGACCGTCGGCTTCTTGATGATGGCTCACTCCCAACCGCCGGAGGTGTTGGCGGCCCAGGCGCGGATCATGGCTGACGCCGGCTGTCAGTGCGTCTATGTGACCGACTCCGCCGGCGCGCTCATCCTCGATCAGGTGTCCGACCGCGTCACGGCAATGCGTGAAGCCCTCGGTGACGACGCCACGGTCGGATTTCACGGACACGAAAATCTCGCGCTCGGCGTTGCGAACAGCGTGACGGCCATTCGTGCCGGCGCGGTGCAGATCGACGGGTGTACCCGCAGGTTTGGGGCCGGAGCAGGCAACACGCCGACCGAGGCGCTCGTGGCGGTGTGCGACAGGCTGGGGATCGCGACTGGGGTTGATCCTCTGTCGATGTTCGACGTCGCAGAAGATGTCGTGCTCCCGATCATGAAGGTCGAACCGAACCTCTCCCGACTCGCTCTCATCATGGGGTACGCCGGGGTCTACTCGAGCTTCCTCAAGCACGCGTTCCGGGCCGCCGAGCGTTACCAGGTGTCGGGGGCGGAGATCCTGTTGCGGTGTGGCGCGCGGAAGCTCGTCGGTGGCCAGGAGGACCAGATCATCGACATCGCGATCGAGTTGGCGGATGAGAAGGCTGGCGCAAAGTAGCGATCAGCTCTCCACAACGGTCGAAGTGAGCAGTCGAGGTGACAAAGGGGTGTTCATGAACGAAGTCATCGGTGCCGGGTACGTCGGCGTCACCGCTCCCGATATCGAGCAGTGGCGTCCGTTCGCGACCGAGGTGCTCGGGATGGCGATCGCTCCGGACTCTGACGGCGAGCATCTCCGCCTGAGAATGGACGAGCGTGGGTGGCGGATCTGGATCGAGCCGGGCGAGGGCGGCCTCTCCTTCTCCGGCTGGGAGGTCGCCAACGAGGCGGCGCTCACCCGGGTGGTCGAGCGACTTGAGGCTGGCGGCGTGGCGGGAAACACGAACCGGGGTTGGCCACGACTCGGGGGGTCTGTGAGCTCGTCACCTGTGACGATCCCGGCGGCAACCGGATCGAGCTCTTCTACGGCGCGTTCGTGCCGAAGGATCCCTTCGTCTCACCGACCGGAGCGCGGTTCGTCACTGCTGCGCCGGGCTGGGGCGAGCTCGGCTACGGCCACTCGGTCGTGTTCTTCTCCAACGGGGCCGAGGCCCGCCACTTCTACTTCGACCTGTTGGGGTTCCGGCTCTCGGACTACATCAAGGTCGGCGCGGCAACGGGGGTCTTCACCCACTGCAACCCCCGACACCACAGCTTCGCGTTGGTCGCCGTGCCCCCAGCGATGGTCGGGCTCAACCACCTGATGGTCGAAGTCGCCGATCTCGACATGGTCGGCCGGGCGCTCGACGTCGTGGCATCGCAAGAGAACCGGCTCTCCTTGACGATGGGCAAGCACACCAACGACCACATGGAGTCGTTCTACGTGAAGACCCCATCGGGTTTCATGCTCGAGTACGGCACCGGCGGTCGTTTGATCGACGACGCCATCTGGGTCACCGCGACCTACGACGCAACGAGCTTTTGGGGACATAAGAACACCGCCCCGACGATGGCCGGCACGGCTGCCCCCGGGTCCGCTGCCGACGTCGACAACTAACCGAGGAGACGCACATGGTGGCTACTGAGCAGCTTGCGTCCTACGCCGACTGGGAGAACGGGTTGATCAGCCCGCACCTGTTCTCGAGCGAGGAGATCTACCACCTCGAGCTCGAGCGACTCTTCTCGAAGTGCTGGCTCTTCCTCGCGCACGAGAGCCAGATCCCCAACCCGGGCGACTTCTTCGCGACCTATATGGGCGCCGATCCGATCCTGGTCGTCCGTCAATCCGACGGCTCGATCGGCGCATTCCTCAACGCCTGCCGTCACCGCGGCATGAAGGTGTGCCGCGCGGACGAGGGGAACGCCAAGGCGTTCACCTGCACCTATCACGGGTGGTCCTACGACACCGCGGGAAAACTTGCTGCGGTGCCGATGCTCGAAGACGCCTATCACAACGAGATCGACATGACCGAGTGGGGGTTGATCCCCGTCGCCAAGGTCGACCAGTACTGCGGGCTGATCTTCGGCTGCTTCGACCCTGACGCCACAACGCTCGACGCGTACCTGGGCGACATGAAGTACCACCTCGACACGAACTTCAACCGCAAGGGCGGTATCGAGTTCGTCGGCGGTGTCCAGAAGGCGAAGATGACCGGCAACTGGAAGCTCGCCGCCGAGCAGTTCGCCGGCGACACCTACCATGCGCCGATCAGCCACATCTCCGACTTCAGCATCGTGACGCCCCCTGAGCTCGCCGAAGAGCGGCGGAGTAAGGCCCGGCCGGCCAACGGTTTCTTCCAGAACACGCGGCAGTTCGGTTCGATTCTCGGACACGGGACGGCGTTCGACACTTCGCGGGAGAACCATCAAAGCGCCGGTATTGGAGGCGATCCGATCGTCGACCGCCACCGCGACGTCATCGAAACCGAGATCCGCGAGCGACTGAGTGATCGTCAGGGGGACATCTACCGCGGCACGATTCAGCATGCCAACCTCTTCCCGAATCTCTCATGGTTGAACTCGCCGCACATCATCCGGGTCTGGCACCCCAAAGGTCCGAACGTGATGGAGATGTACGCGTGGGTCTTCGTTGACAAGGACGCTTCTCCC
>CAIWTI010000173.1 GCA_903915545.1 uncultured Actinomycetes bacterium
ATCCGCTCGCCGACGCCTACTTCATGGCGTGTACGACGACACAGGCACCCGAAGCCATCGAGGGCATCGAGGCCGCCCTCGGCCGCCCAGCTGTGGCGAGCAATCAGGCGACGCTGTGGAACTGCTTGCGGATCCTCGGAATCACCGACGACATCCCGCACCTCGGACGGCTGATGCGTCACGATGCGGCGCCCGCGTTGATCCGCTAGAAGCCGGCACCAGCGGAGTGCTCCGTCGATGTCACTCGACTGGTCGCGCCTCACAAGGAGCGCGCAATCCGAGGCGCCGTTGTTCGATCATCAGGCACCGATCCTCGACGTAGAGCAGCCCTGCATCCTCCGCAATCGTCCGAGCCTCGTCTGAAGCGATACCGAGTTGGAGCCACAGCGCAGTGGCTCCTGCGTCGACCGCCTGACGGGCAACGTCGGGAGACATCGTCGAGGGGCGGAAGACATCGACCAATCCGATCGGTTCGGAGATGTCGGCGAGTCGAGCGTACGCGCGCACGTCGAACAGACGGTCGACGTGGGGCGTAACCGGCGTGATCCGCCAACCGTGCTGCTGCATGTGCAGCGGCACGATGTGGGCTGCCTTGGAAGGATCGCGACTCGCTCCGACCACCGCGATCGCGTCGTACGTCCGCAGGATTTGCTCGACGACGTCGTCTGTCTTGCTCACTGTGGCAGCGTACGGTGGGTCTCGCGTCCCCGCCGCCGAGTGGGTGATCGGTCGGTGCCGCAACTCAGAGCGGGTCGGGCCGTGTGGGTGTCGAGCGAGCGAGTTCACACGCCACTCTCCGGCACCTGTGCTTGATCCGACGCGACGTCCGGACGCGAACAAGGCCCATGCCGACGGCACAGGCCTTGTTCGTCAGGAGTGAGTGTTGCTCAGGAACGCACGTAGTTCATCGCCGAGCTGATCCCGGCGAGGTATCCCGTGGCCGCCTGGTCGGGACCGACGACTGCAGGGCCGATTGCAACCCGCAAGGTCGAGTGCCCCTTCGGAAGGATGGTGTCCGGCAGGGTCGCCTTACCGCCAGCACCGAGGGCGAAGTGACGGGTGAGAACCCATGAGCCATTGACGAGTCGCTGAATCTGCGCCACGTGGTGGGCGAAAGGAACTCCGGCGCTGATGTGAACGGCGAACTTGTTCCCGCTCATGACCGACAGCGTGGTGACGGGTCGGACTGAGATGGCGATCGGAGGGCTGTTGCCCTCGGCGACACCGACTTTGTAGCTCGTCCGCAGCGAAGGCTTGACGGTGAAGGACCAGCTCCCGGTCGAGTCCGTCGTCGTCGTGCCGATGCCGGAGTAGGTCGTCGCGCCCGTGGGCTCGGCAAGAATCCCGACGGTCTGGCCGGCGGCGTGAAGGGCTGCCGTTCCACTGAGGACGTCCGTCGCCCCGTAGGTGACGGTCACCTGTGCGGCCTGCAACGAGACATCACTGGCAGTAGCCGCCGTCGCGTTGTGTCCGAATGACTTGCCGGCGCTGCTCGTCCCGACGAGGCGGTAGTTGTAGGTGGTGCTGCCGTGCAGATTCGA
>CAIWTI010000174.1 GCA_903915545.1 uncultured Actinomycetes bacterium
CGGCTTGCCGTCGACGTAGAGCGTGAACTGCCCAATGTGACCGCTGTTGTCTGTGCCGGGTGCCCAGCGGAGTGTCAGGCCGTCCGTCCCGACGACGCCAACGAATCCGGTTGGCGGTGTCGGGGCCTGATGGTCGGTCAGAAGTCCGAACGTCGTCAAGTGGCGTGTCAACACATGCACGCCATCGCTTGCGCGGAAGTAGCCGTCCTGCCAGTCACTCGGTAGCGTCGTTGTGCCCTGTGGCAGCGGCGCAATGACATGCCAGGTGATGCCGTCGCTCGACGAAGCCGGGATCGAACCCTGGCCGTCGTCGGTGAGGATGATCTCAATGGGCTGGTCGAACTGGTGCATCTGGGTGCCATCGGAGTTCCACGTCGCGGTGACCTGCACAACGTTCGTTGTCGGTGCGAGGCCGGTTGTCGTCAGTCCGATCGAGCTCGCGACATCCGCCTTCGTCGTCGGCGTGACCGTGACAACGAGGAAGTCGTCCGGGCGAGATGCCGGTGGCGTGTACGCGGCTGCAGGCATCTCGACGCTCGCCTTGGAGTCGGCGGTGGTGACCGTTGTCGACGCGTCAGGATCGGCGTTCTTCGCGCTCGGCGGGGCGACGACCTGTGGTGTTTCGACGCCAGGCGTCGGGACAACAGGTGCCGGCGGGTTGTAGATCGTTGCGTTCACGCGGATTGAGCCGACAAGGCCATTGGTGTTCGTGAAGTCGGCGCGCAGCGAGTGGAGGCCGTCTGTGAGGCCCGTCGGGGTGAAGGTGATCGTGTTCCCGACGATCGTCGGGGTTGTTGCCCACGCGGCACCGTCGAGCTTGACGTTCGCGATCGAGGCGACCTGCTCCGACGTCGTGATCGTGAAGGTCGAGATCGATGTGACCGTCGAGCCGTCGACCGGGTCGGACGCAGTCACAGTGGGAGGCGTGTTGTCGATGACGACGCCGCCGCGGACGTCGCATCAGGCCGCGCAGCCCTCGAGGTCGCCAGTACTGGCCGTCGGGAAGGTCGCCGTGGATGATCGCTGCGCCTGTGGGTTCGATCGCTGCGCGGTCCTCGGCACGGCGTTCGGTTACCCGAAGGTGCGAGTCGGTCGCGCCTGTTTCGGCATCCCACCAGCCAAGGAATCCGGGCGGAGGAAACCCGGCGAACACGGTGACGACGGTCGTATCGGGGCTGAGCTCGGAGTACGCCGAGAGGACAGCGTCGTCGAAGTGCGGTGACACGACGAGCTTCTCGATCGGTTCTGTCGGTGCCACGCGGCGGACTCTAGCCGCCTCGTGGCCGATAGATTCGTGCCGTGATCACTTCGGTGGACAACCCACGGGTGAAAGACGTTGTGCGCCTGCGCTCGTCACGAGCGCGCCGCGCGGCGGGCCTTTTCATCGCCGAAGGCCCCCGGGAGGTTGAACGGGCGCTTGCGGCAGGTCTGGTACCCGAAGCGCTTTACGTCGCGCCGGAGCTGCTCGGGTGGGAGGGGGCGGACAGGCTCGAAGAGGTGAGCGCCAAAGTCATGGCCAAGATGGCCTACCGCGCTGAGCCCGAAGGTGTCCTCGGCGTCTTCCGTGCGCCCGTGCACGAGCTTCCGAAGGAACTTGCGCTTGTCCTTTTGTGCGTTGGGATCGAGAAGCCGGGCAATCTCGGCGCGATGGCGCGCTCGGCAAGTGCTGCCGGGGCCGACGCCCTCGTGATCGCCGAGGGCGTGGTCGATCCGTTCAACCCGAATGCAATTCGTGCCTCGACAGGCGCCGTTTTTACCTTGCCGGTCGTCGAGCGGTCGCTTGAGGAGGTGCGTGCGCTCGGAATACCTCTCGTTGCTGCGGTGGTCGGTGCGGTTATGCCGGCGTGGGACGCTGATCTCGGTGGCCCAGTGGCGATCGTGATCGGAGCCGAGGATGAGGGTCTCGACGAGCGCTGGCGTGACGCCGCGGATGTGCGCATCTCGCTCCCGGTGCTTGGAGCTGGCGTTGACAGTTTGAATGCCGCGAACGCCGCTGCGGTACTGCTTTTCGAGGCTGTTCGGCAACGGAGCGCGAACGCATGACGACGCTGCCGACACGCGCCGATGTCGAGGAGGCTGCCGCCCGAATTGCGGGTCGTCTGCCGCGGACTCCACTGCTGCCCGGGCGTTCCCTCGGGGCGCAGCTCAAGTGCGAGCTGTTCCAACGGACGGGATCGTTCAAAGCGCGCGGCGCGCTCAATCGTGTGCTGCAACTGACACCGGAAGAGCGAGCACGGGGTGTAATTGCGATCTCTGCGGGTAATCACGCGGCCGCGATCGCGTTCGCTGCCGCTGAGGTTGGCGTGGACGCCCTGGTCGTGATGTGGCAGGGAGCCTCGGAGCAGAAGATCGAGGCGACGCGGCGGTATGGCGGGACGGTGGATCTCGCGGCTACTGATCCAGCCGGGGCGTTCGACCGCCTCCATGCGTTGATCGCCGAAACGGGACGGGTGCTCGTGCATCCGTTCGACGATCCCGTGGTGATTGCGGGAGCGGGGACGGTTGGGCTCGAGATCGAGCAGGACGCCCCCGAGGCCGACGCGGTCGTCGTCGCAGTGGGAGGGGGAGGGCTCGTGTCGGGCATCCAAACGGCGCTCGCTGGCCGCATGCGGGTGATCGCCGTCGAACCCGAACGGAGCCGGGCGCTCTACGACGGACTCGCGGCTGGCTCAGCCGTGCGTGTCGCGTGCGACTCGATCGCAGACGGGCTCAACGCGCCCTTCGCCGGTGGGATCGCGATCGAGGTTTGCCATGACATCGAGCGAGTCCTCGTGACCGAGGAAGAGATCACCGCGGCGTTCCGGTTGCTGCACGAGCGCGCGAAGCTGGCTGTCGAGCCAGCGGGGGCAACCGCCCTTGCTGCGGTGATCGCCGGAAAGGTCGATGCCAAGGCGCCCGTCGTGGTCGTCAGCGGCGGCAACGTCGCGAGGACGACGGCCTCTGCTATCTTGGCCGCTCGATGAAGGCAGATATTCACCCCGATTATGTCGTCGCCCACGTGCACTGCTCGTGTGGCAACTCGTTCGAGACCCGCTCGACCAAGGCTGAGCTTAACGTCGAAATCTGCTCGCAGTGCCACCCGTTCTACACGGGCAAGCAGAAGTTGATGGACACCGGAGGCCGCGTTGAGCGCTTCCAGCGTCGGCTCGAAAAGGCCGGCCGCGCCGCTTCCTGAGCGCGTTCGCGCGCTCCAGCTAAGCCAGCCGCCGCTTCCAAAGGGGCATTGACGTGTCGCAGGCAATTGGCGGACAGGCGGTTCTCGAAGGTGTGATGATGCGCGGCCCCCGCAACTGGGCCGTGGCTGTCCGCACCCCTGACGGTCAGATCGCGCAGGTCTCCCGCGAGATCGATCCGCTGATGGCCCGACATTGGGCGCTGCGACTTCCGATCGTTCGGGGTGTCGTTGCGCTCGGCGAGTCACTCTCGATCGGTTTCCGTGCTCTTGCCGTGTCGGCGAACTACGCCGCGGCCGAAGAGGCCGAGGGCATCGCCACCGACAACCACGAGCTTGAAGAGCCGGCTGAGATTGGACGCGCCGCACTTTTCTTCTCATTCGCCGTCGCGATCGGCTTTGCCGTGATGCTGTTCAAAGTCAGCCCGGCGCTTCTCACCGACCTGCTCCCGATCTCGAACGGCGAGTGGTTTGTGCTCGTCGAAGGCGTCATCCGCGTGTCGCTCTTCATCGGATACCTCGGCATCCTCAGCCTGATCCCCTCACTGCGGCGCGTCTTCCAGTACCACGCTGCCGAGCACAAGGCGATCAATGCGTATGAGGCAGGCGACGAGCTGACGCCCGAGAACGTGCAGCGGCACTCGCTGATCCATCCACGGTGCGGAACGGCGTTTTTGCTTTGGGTGATGGTGCTGAGCATCTTCGTCTACGCGTTGTTTGGCCGTCCTGCCTGGTACTGGCTGATCGTGACGCGCATCACGTTTCTCCCGATCATTGCGGGCATTGCCTACGAACTCATCCGGTACGCCGGCAAGCACTCCGGCAACCGCGTGCTGATGACATTGCTCGCGCCCGGGCTTTGGCTGCAGCGGCTAACGACACGTGAGCCGCAGCTCGACCAGCTCGAGGTTTCGATTCGCGCGTTGCGCGAGGTACTGGACAGAGAGAGCCGGGGAGGCCCGGCCGATACACGTGTGGAGGTGATGGCGTAGATGGCAGCACATCGGACAGCGACGGTCGAATGGATCGGCGACCTGCTTGAGGGCTTCGGCACCGTCCGCCCCGTCGAGGGTGGCGCGCTTCCGGAGGTCGAGGTCACGTGGCGGCAGCGAACCGACGCGTCGAATGCGGGTGCGACGCCCGAGGAGTTTCTCGCGGCGGCACATGCCTCGTGTTTTTCGATGGCTCTTTCGGCCGGTTTCACCGGTCAGGGGTTTGAGCCTGAGCAATTGAATGTCAGTGCGACGGTGACGTTCGAGAACGGCATTGGCATCACGGGTTCGGAGCTGTCGGTGACCGGTACGGTTGACGGCGCAAGCGACGAGAAGTGGCGCGAGATCGCCGGTCGCGCGAAGGAGACTTGTCCGGTCTCGAAGGCGCTCGCAGGTATTCCGATTACGCTCGTTCTTCCGGACATCCCGGACGTGGTTGAGGTTGAGGCTGAGGCTGCGGCTACTGACGGCGACGCCGCCGACTCGACCGAGGGCTAGAGCCCTTCGCAGGAATTGATTCCCCTGGGCCCGCCGAGTGACGGCGGGTCCAGGCTGGGATCTTCCCCGTCGGTACCCTGATTCGCCATGGCCGGACTTGAATCACTCGTTGAGGAGCTGAACCGCTCCTACCGCGAGCTGCAAGAGAGCATGTCCGACCCCGAGGTCTACAACGACCATCGGCAGGCGGCGGAGATCGGCAAGCGGCTGAAGGAGTTGGAGGCCGCCTACAAGCTTGGCCAAGCGTGGCAGCAGGCACTCGACGACCTCGCGGCGGCACGTGGCGATGCGGAGCTTGCGGAGATGGTGGGCGACTACGAGCTCGAAGCAGCACGGCTTGAGGAAGAGCTCAAGCTCTCGCTCGCCCCGCGCGATCCCGCCGACGACAAGGACGTGATCCTTGAGGTGCGCCAGGGTGTTGGTGGCGACGAGGCCGCACTTTTTGCGTCGGATCTTGCGCGGATGTTCCAGCGGTACGCCGAACGGCGCGGCTTCAAGTGGGAGGAGCTTGAAGTGAGCCCGACCGAGGGTGGCGGCATCAAGGAAGGCACCTGGGCGATCAAGGGCGACGGTGCGTACTCGGTCTACAAGTTTGAGGGCGGCACGCACCGCGTGCAGCGCGTTCCCGAGACCGAGTCGCAGGGGCGTATCCACACTTCGACCGCAACCGTTGCGGTGATGCCTGAGGCCGAGGACGTCGATGTGGCGATCAACGAGGTCGACCTCAAGATTGACGTCTACCGCTCGTCTGGCCCGGGCGGTCAGTCGGTTAACACGACCGACTCCGCCGTGCGCATTACCCATCTGCCGACGGGCATCGTCGTGGCGATGCAGGACGAGCGCTCACAGCTGCAAAACCGTGAGAAGGCGATGCGCGTGCTGCGCGCACGCATCTATGAGGCGGAGCGCGAGCGGCAGGCCGCCGAGCAGGCCGCCGTCCGCAAGGCACAGGTTGGAACGGGCGAACGGGCGGAGAAGATCCGCACCTACAACTATCCCGAGAATCGCGTGACCGACCATCGGGTGAAGCTCACGGTCTATCGGCTAGACCAGGTGCTGCAAGGCGATCTCGAGGAGTTCACCGAGACGCTGGCAGCGGACGAGCGTCGTGAGGCGCTCGAAGCCGGCGGGCTGTGACCCTCGCTGAGCTGCTGAAGACGACGACGGGGTACCTCGCCGACAAAGGCGTCGACAGCCCGCGTGTGGATGCGGAACTGCTTCTCGCGCGTGCCCTTGGCCTGAGCAGGATCGAGCTCTACACCCAGCACGACCGGCCGCTCAACCAGGACGAGCTTGCCTCCGCGCGCGAGCTTGTACGCCGACGCGCTGCACGGGAGCCGCTTGCATACATCCTTGGCGATTGGGGCTTCCGGCGTTTGATTCTGAAGACCGATGCACGTGCGCTTGTCCCGCGACCCGAGACCGAGGTGCTGGTCGACCGGGCGCTCGCGTTGCTTGCTGGCGTGGAGGCTCCCCGTATCGCTGATGTTGGGACGGGTACCGGCGCGATTGCCCTCGCGCTGAAGACCGAGTGTCGCGGGTCGACCGTCACGGCTATTGACCTCTCGCCAGATGCCCTGGCGCTTGCGCAGGAGAACGCGGCCGAGCTTTCGATCGACATCACGTTCGTCGAAGGCAATCTGCTCGATGCAGTCGAAGGGCCCTTCGATCTCGTCGCGTCGAACCCACCGTATGTCGACGATGACGAGGCAGCGTCCCTTCAGCCTGAGGTGCGCGACCACGAGCCGAAGCTCGCAGTGTTTGGACACGGTGAGACGGAGGCACTCGCCGACGCGGCTCGGGCGAAGCTGGCGCCAGGAGGCGCACTCGTCCTCGAGTGTCACGAGGGAAAGGCGCATGAGGTCGCGGGGCTGCTGACGTCGCTTGGATACACCGACGTTCGCGTGACGAGCGACCTGGCAGGGAAGCCGCGGGTGGTGGAGGGGCGCTGGACGGCGTAGGGGCACTGGATGTCGTAGCGGCGCTGCGCGCCGGCCGACCGGTACTGCTTCCGGCCGACGGCGTCTACGGCCTGTGCGCACGTGCGATCGACGAAGCCGCGGTGGGTGCGCTCTACGCCCTGAAGGGACGTGGTGGGCAACAGCCAACCGCCGTGATCGCGGCAGACATCGTGGCGTTACGCTCTCTGCTGCCAGAGCTTGCCGGTGCGGAACTCGCTGCCGTGTCGCGACTGCTACCTGGGCCGTTCACGCTCATCGTGTCGAATCCCGCCCAGCGCTACCCGTGGCTCTCGGGTGATCGGCCGCACACGCTGGGTGTGCGCATCGCGGTGCTCCCGCAGGTGACGCAGAACGTTCTCAATGCGGTCGGTGCGGTGGCGGCGACGAGCGCCAACGACCCGGGTGAGCAGCCGGCCGCGTCGCTCGCTGATGTGCCCGCTCGGCTCATTGAGGGCTGTGGCGCTGTCCTGGACGGCGGAGCGCTACCCGGCACGCCTTCGACGATCGTCGACCTGACCGGTTCCGAGCCTGTGATCGTCCGGGAGGGGATGGTTTCCGCAGCCGAAACACTCGCTCGGCTCGCCTCGTAACCGGGTCGACCGCCCGCTCCGTTTACGATGGGAGAGACGGCAGCGACCCAGGAGAGACAACTGATGGCGAATTCGCAGGAGACGTTCGAGTACCTCAAGTCAGCAGGTTTGGCTGACATCGATCCCGATATTGCGTCGCTGCTCGGGCAGGAGCTCGACCGCCAGCGCGGCCAGATCGAGCTGATTGCATCGGAGAACTTCACGTGGCCGTCGGTGCTCGAAGCGGTCGGTTCGGTCGCGACGAACAAGTACGCCGAGGGGTATCCGGGCAAGCGGTACTACGGTGGGTGCGAGGTCGTTGACGAGATCGAGGAGATCGCGCGCACCCGCGCCAAGACCCTCTTTGGAGCCGACCATGCCAACGTGCAGCCCCACGCCGGCGCACAGGCGAACATGGCGGTCTACTTCGCTGTCCTGAAGCCCGGCGATCGCGTTCTTGGTCTCTCGCTCGATCACGGCGGCCATCTCACGCACGGTCTTGGCGTCAACTTCTCGGGGAAGCTCTACGAGTTCCACCACTACGGCGTCTCACGCGAGACGATGCGGGTCGACTTCGATGAGGTTCTGGCGAAGGCCAGGGAGGTCAAGCCGAAGCTGATCGTGTGCGGCGGCTCCGCCTATCCACGCATCATCGAGGCCGACAAGTTTCGCGAGATTGCCGACGAAGTTGGCGCAATGCTGATGACCGACATGGCGCACTTCTCGGGACTCGTCGCAGCCGGTCTGCACCCGAACCCGGTTCCGTACAGCGATTTCGTCACCTCGACGGTCCACAAGACGCTCGCTGGGCCGCGCGCCGGTTTCGTTCTCTGTCGTGAGGAACACGCGGCGGCCGTCGATCGCGCCCTCTTCCCGGGCATGCAGGGTGGGCCGCTCGAGCACACGATTGCCGCCAAGGCGACAGCGTTCAAGATCGCGGGAACGCAGGCCTTCCGTGACTACCAAACCCGTGTACGCGCGAACGCCGACACGCTCGCTGCTGGCTTGATCTCCGGAGGCCTTGAAGTCCTTACGGGTGGGACCGACACGCACCTCGTGCAGCTCGATCTCCGTCACACGGAATGGACAGGTCTCGCCGCGCAGGAGCGTCTCGACGAGGTCAAGCTGACGGTCAACCGCAACACGGTGCCGTTCGACGAGCGGCCGCCAATGGTCGCCTCGGGTGTTCGCATCGGCACACCAGCAGCCACGATGCGCGGCTTCGATGAGGCCGACTTTGCCGAAGTCGCAGCGATCATCGCGGGCTCACTCTCGGATGACGCCGACATCGCAGCCCTGCGTGGTCGGTCGGAAGCGCTCTGCGCGAACCGGCCGCTCTATCCGGGCTTCCGCGGGTACACGGAGTACGTCGCATGAGCGTGGTCGAGGTCACGCATCCGCTCGTCCGACACAAAGTCGGACTACTGCGCGATGTCTCGACCTCGACCGAGATGTTCCGTCGGCTCGTCAACGAGCTGACGCTCCTGCTCTCGTACGAGGCGACGAAGGAGCTCGCGCTTGAAGAGATTCAGGTCGAGACGCCCCTCGAGTGGACGACCGCGCACCGGATCCCCGGAAAGAAGATCGCCGTGTGCCCGATCCTGCGTGCCGGGATGGGGATGCTCGACGGTGTGCTCTCGCTGATCCCTGTGGCTCGCGTCGGCTTCATCGGGCTCTACCGCAACGAGGAGACGCTCCAGCCAGTCGAGTACTTCGTCAAGCTGCCCTCAGACATCGCCGAGCGAGACGTCCTGCTGCTCGATCCGATGCTCGCGACCGGGAACTCAACGGCGGCCGCGGTCGACGTGGTAAAGAAGGCGGGGGCGAAGCACATCACCCTGATCTCGCTGATCTCTGCACCCGAGGGAATCGCGCGGGTGACCGAGGCGCATCCTGACCTGAAGATCGTGACTGCGTCGATCGACTCGCACCTCAATGAAAAGGGATACATCGTTCCTGGTCTCGGCGATGCGGGAGATCGTCTGTACGGGACGAAATAGAGAGGGTTCAGATGGTGTGGGACCAGCTCACTGACCACCTCGAGGTGATCTGGGGCGCCTTGCTCGCCCTGGTGATCGTCATCGCCCTGACGCCTGCCGTCGGTGGAATGGCGCGCCTCCTCGGTGTCGTCGACCGCCCGGAGCCGGGACGTCGCAAGGAGATCCGGAATATTCCGCGGCTCGGCGGACTCGCCATGTTCTTCGGCGTCCTCGTGCCGGCGCTCGCGTTTCTTCCGTTGCGTGGCGAGATGCGTTCGATCATCCTGGGTGCCGCCGTCGCGACGCTCGTCGGCGCGATCGACGACTTCCGTGGCCTCAGCTGGTGGCAGAAGCTCGCAGGCCAGACGACCGCCGCCGCCATCCCTGTTGCGGCCGGTGTCTGGGTGCACCACATCACGTTCCCGGGTGCCGGCGCGCATTCGATACCCGCCTACATCGGCCAGCCGCTCACGGCGTTCGCCATCGTCGCACTGATGAACATGATGAATTTCCTCGACGGGATGGACGGGCTGGCCGCGGGCGTCTGTGCGATCGCCGCCGGATCGTTCACGCTGATCGAGCTATCGCTGGGCCGCCCCGACGCAGCGACGCTTACGGCGATCGTGTTCGGAAGCTGTCTCGGGTTCCTGCGCCACAACTTCTATCCCGCCCGGATCTTTATGGGCGACTCCGGATCGCTGCTGCTTGGCTTCACGCTCGCGTCGGTTTCCGTGGAAGGGCTCCTAAAGACTGCGGCACTCGCGACGCTCGTCCTGCCGTTGCTCGTGCTCGCTGTACCGCTGATCGACACATCGTTTGTTGTGGCACGACGCATCAAGCACGGCCAGCCGGTCTATCGGCCCGACCGCGGCCATCTCCATCACCGCTTCGAAAACATCGGCTTCTCGCAACGGCGCACCGTGGCGTACCTCTGGGCGTGGTGTGGCGCGCTGGCAGGGGCCGCACTGGCCACGCGCTTCGTGCATCTCCATCGCCACGGTCACTGGAACAGCACCGGCGTGATGATCGACTCCGTCGTGGCGCTCCTCGCGCTCGGAACGTCGCTGTACGTCGTGTACCTGCTCGAGATCGTCAAGCTCGCCAACCCGTTCATTCGGCGGCGCGAGGCGCAGCAGCGCGAAGAATCATTGCGCCGCTCGGCTTGATCGTACGAGTTGTCACAAAGTCGCGCCTGAACGCCGACAACAAGACATAAACGGCTGTCACGAAGTCGCAGCGTCGAGCGCGACTCTGCGCTATGCTCCGCCCCCGATGGAACCGCCCGCGCCCCGCGCGTTTCCCCCTGCCGAGGCAGGAGCACTGCTGATCGTCACGACCTCCGTGGTGATCGGCGCGGCAACTCTCGCGGGCTGGACGGTTGGATCATTGACAAGCGGGCTCGTCACGGGAGCGGTCGTTGGGCTGCCGGTGGGCATCCTTGCCGTCGTTCGCCGCTACAAGGGGTATTTCAACTGATGTTTGCGACACCACGACCTGTACCGAAGACCCGCGTGCCGTTGATCGGCGCCACTGTCGTGCTTTTGGCTGCAATTCCCATACTTTTGATTGGGCATTGGCAGCTCAAGGCCTGGGTCCTGGCGGCCGTCTTGTGGGTCGTCTACCAGGCGTCGGGAATGGTTCTCCAGCGGATGCCGCTCGGGATGGGTAATCTCGCATCCGCAGGCGTCGTGGCCTTCGGCCGGATGCTCCGCGCGATTCTCGTAATGGTGATCTTGATTGCCGTTGCGTCGTCGGACTCCGGACTGGGCCTCACAGCAGCAATCGTGTTCGCTTCGGCGTACACGATCGAATTCGGACTGTCGTTGATTGTGTTTTTTGGAGGGGAGGCAGGAGCATGAGGATCAGTCGCTTGTCACTAGCGCTCGGCACGCTGCTGCTGGCCCTTCCCGCATCCGCTTCCGCCAAGGACTTCGACCCGTCCGAGGAGTTCAAGCTCAACCCGTGGGTCTCGATTCACATCGGGTCGCTCGACCTCTCGATCAACAAGGCGGTCGTCTACCTGCTTATGGCTGCAGCGATCTCCTGCACGATCGGGATTCTCACCATGCGCTGGCGCCTGAGCGCGGTTGCCGGTCGCCGCCAGGTGCTTGGCGAGATGATCTACGACATCGCGCAGACGCAGGTCGCCGAAATGGGGCTGCCACACAAGGCGATGCGCCGCTGGTTCCCGTATGTCGCGACGCTGATGATCTTCATCTGGGTCATCAACATGCTTGGCTTCCTGCCACTGCCGCTGACGGGCGAGACCTGGCACGGGATCCCCGTGTGGGGCATCTACGCCGCGACGTCCTCGATTTCGGTGACCCTTGCGCTTTCGCTCGTCACCTTCTTCTTCACGCACTACGAAGGCATCCGCTGGAACGGGCCGTTCAAGTACTTCCGTTCCTGGATCCCCGAGGTGCCGAAGGCTCTGCTGCCGATGATCATCCCGCTGGAGATCCTCTCGCAGTTCATGCGTCTGATCAGCCTCTCGGTCAGGCTTTACGCCAACATGCTCGCGGGGCACATGCTCATCCTCACGTTCATCGGTCTGATGTTCGTGCTCGAAAACGTGTACCTCGGCATCGTGACGGTGCCGGTGGCCGCGATCTTCTACATGTTCGAGGTCGTGATCGTCGTCTCGATCCAGGCGTTCATCTTTGCCGCCCTTTCCGCTATCTACATCGGCTCAGCGATCGAGCCAGAACACTAAGGAGAGACAAACCGCATGCTCACCCACCTCATCGCCGCTTCCGTCAAGGACGCGCCTGTCGTCCACGCGGGTAAGGCCATCGCGCTCGCCCTCGGCATTGGTGCCGGTGCAGCCGGCGCAGGCGCCGGCATTGGCAACATCTTCGGCTCGATGATTCAGTCCGTCGCCCGCCAGCCTGAGCTGCGCGGCGAGCTCCAGGGCCTCATGTGGCTCGGGTTCGCGCTCTGCGAAGCCGTCGTGTTCTACGGCCTCGTCGGCGGCCTCCTCGGCTACGTCCTGGTCTAGGCAGTACCGGAAGAGAGGACACAATGCTGCTCGGTGCCAACCCACTGATCGAGGTTGTTCCAGGCCTGATGGTCTGGACGCTCGTCGCGTTCGCGATCACGCTGGTCGTTCTGAAGAAGTACGCGTTCGGCCCGGTTCAGAAGATGATCGACGATCGTCGCGATCGGATTCGTCAGTCGATCGACGAGGCCGATAGCGCCCGTGAAGAGGCCCGTGCACTGCTCGAGGAGCACCGGAAGTTGATCGGGCAGGCCAAGAACGACGCCGACGAGATCCTTGCCGAGGCGCGCAAAGCCGCCGACGGCCTCCGCGAACGCATGCGGGCGGAGACAGAGGAAGATCGTCAGCGCCGGATCGAGGAGACCCAGCGCCAGATCGATCAGGCCACGCAGACGGCAATCGGCGAAATCCGTCAGGAAGTCGCCAACCTGTCGCTGATCGCGGCCGAGAAGATCACGAAGAAGACGCTCACCGAAGCCGATCAGACGCGCTTGATTGAAGAGGCGCTCAACGAGATCGACTTCTCGCAGCTGGAGGCGTCCCGCTCATAGCCGCCGGGCACCGCATCTACGCACGCGCGCTGTACGAAGCGGCCGAAGAAAAGGGCCGTCTCGCGCAGGTGCAGTCTGGTCTCACCGACCTTGTCGGTGCGATTAATGACAACCCTGCACTCGCTGGGATCCTTGTGAACCCCCAGACCGAGTCGAGCGTGAAGAGCGAGATCCTCGTCGACGTTGTTGCGAGCGGCGGGGAGGAGCTCCTCACGAACTTCGTGCGGGTTCTCGCCGAAAAGGGCCGGACAGGGGAGATCCGCGAGATCGCCGCGGAGTACGACGCCCTTGTTGCTGCGCTCGACCGTGTTCTCGACGTCGAATTGACTACCGCGCATGAGCTGTCGGAGAAGGATTTCTCCGGCATCCTCGCGCAGATCGAAAAGGCCTCTGGCCGCAAGGTAACGGCAACCCGTTCAGTGGATCCAGAGCTGATCGGTGGCATCGTCCTGCAGGCAGGATCGATGCGTGTCGATGCCAGCGTCCGCGGCCGACTCGAGCGTCTCCGCCATGAACTGGCGGGTGCCCGCTGATGACCAGACCATTCACCTCACTGCTGCACGTGGGCCGGGCATCGGCTCCCGCGACGACCTAGAAGGAGACCACCCCGAATGAAGCTTCGCCCCGAAGA
>CAIWTI010000175.1 GCA_903915545.1 uncultured Actinomycetes bacterium
ATCTACGCGTTCGGCGAGCCGCTTGGTGCGGCTGTCAAGTTCGATAAGTCGAAGAAGGTCGTCGCGATCTACACGCTCGGCTCCCCGGCCGGCTGGCACACCGCGGAAGGCCTCTTGGTCGGCGACGAAGTCGACAAGGTGAACACGCTGTACGGCAAGACCGGCTGGACGGCCTGCATCGGCTACGGCGCGATGATCCTTCAGAAGGGTGCCGTCAACACCGCGGTCTACACGACCGGCGCTGTTGTGTACGGCTTCGCGATGACCGCTGGCAAGGAGCCGATCTGCCAGTAGTCTCGAGCGCGCCTCGGCGCGATCGCGAACCGTCGAACAATCGGTAAGGCTCAAACGGGGCTGGGGTGCTGTGGCACACCAGCCCCGTTCTGTTTCTGGGTGCCCCGTCTACACTGTCGCGATGCAAACAGACGAGCACGGGAACACCTTTGTTGCCCTCGGGAGCGCTGGCCCGGGCGCCTATGCCGGGCTTGAGCGTTTCCCGAACCCTGGCGTCGCGCGCGTGACGTTGAAGAGTGACGAACTCGTTGCGGTGTGCCCGATCACGGGGCAGCCCGACCTGTATCACGTGACAATCGCGTACGAACCTGATCAGCATTGCCTCGAGTCGAAGTCGCTGAAGCTGTATCTGAACACGTTCCGTAACGAAGGCGTGTTCTGCGAGGCTCTCGCGGTGCAGATCCGCGACGACATCGCTGGGGCTCTCGTGCTGCCGCAGACCGCGGTGAGTGTCGAGCTCGCCCAGAAGGCGCGCGGCGGCATCACGATCACCGCGAGTGCGTAGTCAGCCACACCTCGTAGGGTCAACATTCGACTAACGTCACGTTCGTGAGTGACGGATCCGCGACTGGCGGCTTTGATGATCTGGCGCTGCCCTTGTTGCGCCTGCGTCGCAGCGTCAAGTGGACGCAGTACGAGCCGGATGTGCTGCCCGTGTGGATCGCGGAAATGGACTTCGACGTGGCACGCCCGATCCACGAGGCGTTGCTTGAGGCGGTCTCGCGAAGCGACTTGGGATATCCCACGACCGATCCGCTCGCCGACGCGTTCGCGCGGTTCGCACACGACCGGTGGGGGTGGACAGTCCAGTCGGAGCACGTCTATGCCGTTAGCGACGTCGTGACGGGAATCGGGGAGGTGCTGCTTGCGATGACCGAGCCGGGTGACGGCGTGGTCATCAACCCGCCGGTCTACGCACCGTTCTTCTCGACAATCGAGTCGGTCGGTCGGCGCGTCGTGTCGGTGCCGCTCGTTGCAGTCGCCGGACGTCCTACGGTGGATCTCGAGGGGCTCGAAGCGGCGTTCGTTGCAGGCGCACGTGCGTACCTGCTCTGCAACCCGCATAACCCGACGGGAACGGTTCTCTCGAAGTCTGAACTCGAGGCGATCGCCGATCTGGCGTCTCGCTATGGCGTTGCGGTGATCTCGGACGAAATCCATGGTCCGCTTACGCACCCAGGAACCACGTTTGTCTCGTTCGCCTCCTTGGGAGCCGATAGGTGCAAACGCGTCGTCTCGCTGCTTAGTGCGAGCAAGGCGTGGAATTTGGCGGGCCTTAAGTGCGCGGTCATCGTCGCGGGATCACCCTCTGCAGCCGAAGAGCTACGGCGAATGCCCGAATCGCTCCGGTACCACGTGGGGCACTTCGGCGTGCTTGCGTCGCTCGCGGCATTCACCGAGGGTGGAGCGTGGCTCGACGAATGCGTCAGGCATATCGCGGTGAATCGGTCGCTGCTGTCTGAGCTTGTGGCGAGTGAGCTACCGGGCGTGCGGTACCGAGAGCCAGAGGCGGGGTATCTCGCGTGGCTTGACTTCCGTGAGACGCACCTCGGCGACGATCCAGCCGAGGTGCTGCACACCGTGGGCCGGGTCGCGCTCTCGCCGGGTGGGCCGATGGGCGATCAGGGGCGAGGCTTTGCTCGGCTCAACTTCGGGACGTCAGCGGCAATCGTGACGGAAGCGGTTCGTCGCATCGCCGTAACGCTCGCCGCGTAGCCGTGTGGAGAAATGACAAGAGGCGCCTTGTGGGCGCCTCTTGTCTGGTGTTCCTCGTGTCGCCTGCGGTGCGCGTTGGGGGCAGCGGTTCCCAGTGCGCGGCCGGCGGTTTGCCGTTGGGGACGGTTAGGGGCCGCTGACTGCGGCG
>CAIWTI010000176.1 GCA_903915545.1 uncultured Actinomycetes bacterium
CTGGATCATTGCCTCGTCGTCACCGAACAGGAACTGCGCAAGCGTGCGCGCGAGCTCGGTCTTGCCGACACCTGATGGGCCGAGGAAGATGAACGAACCGGTCGGCCGCTTGGGATCCTTGATCCCGGCGCGGGCACGACGGATCGCCTTCGACACTGCGACGATCGCGGCGTCCTGACCGATGACGCGCTTGTGGAGTTCCTCCTCCATGCGCATCAGCTTCTGCGACTCAGCCTCGGTCAGCTTGAACACCGGAATACCCGTCCACATCGAGACGATGTCGGCGATCTCATCCTCGCCGATCTCCGGCTGCTCAACCTGCTCCTGGCTGCGCCACTCCTCTTCGAGCTCCTTCTTCTTCGCGCTGAGCTTGCGCTCCTTATCGCGCAACGAGGCGGCCTTCTCGAACTCCTGGTTCTCGATCGCGTCTTCCTTATCGGTGCGCACGCGCTCGATCTCCTCGTCGAGCTCGCGGTACCGCGGCGGTGCGGACATCGTCTTGATGCGCATGCGCGATGCGGCCTCGTCGATCAGGTCGATTGCCTTGTCTGGCAGCTGACGATCCTGGATGTAGCGATCGGCAAGCGTGGCCGCGGCCTCGAGGGCCTCGTCGGTGATCTTGCAGCGGTGATGGGCCTCGTACCGATCGCGCAGACCACGAAGGATCTGAACGGTGTCTTCGGTTGACGGCTCCTCGACACGGATCTGCTGGAAGCGGCGCTCAAGCGCAGCATCTCGCTCGAGGTACTTGCGGTATTCGTCGAGGGTCGTTGCGCCAATCGTCTGCAGCTCACCGCGTGCAAGCGCTGGCTTCAGGATCGAGGCAGCGTCGATTGCGCCTTCAGCGGCACCTGCGCCAACGAGATTGTGGAGCTCGTCGATGAAGAGGATGATGTCGCCGCGCTGGGTGATCTCCTTCATCACCTTCTTCAGGCGCTCCTCGAACTCGCCGCGGTACTTCGAGCCGGCGACCAGAGCGGCCAGGTCGAGCGTGTAGATCTGCTTGTTCTTGAGGATGTCAGGCACCTGGTTGGCCGAGATGCGCGACGCCAAGCCTTCGACGACTGCCGTCTTACCGACGCCCGGCTCGCCGATCAGCACCGGGTTCTTCTTGGTGCGGCGCGACAGAATCTGCATGACGCGCTCAATCTCGTTCTGACGACCAACAACCGGGTCGAGCTTGCCTTCAGCGGCGAGCTTCGTGAGGTTGCGACCGAACTGGTCGAGCAGCTTGGAGCTCTTCGACTTCTCGCCAGGAGGCCCAGCCTGCGCCTGACCACGGCGTCCCGGACCGGAAAGCATGCGGATGATCTCGTTGCGGATCTTCTCGGCGTCGGCGTCGAAGTCGAGGAGGATGCGCGCGGCAACCCCTTCGTTCTCGCGCACGAGGCCGAGCAGGATGTGCTCGGTGCCGATGTAGTTGTGGCCAAGCGACAGCGCTTCGCGCAACGCGAGCTCAAGCACCTTCTTGGCGCGCGGCGTGAACGGGATCTGCCCGGTCGTAACCTCGTCGCCCTGACCAACGATGCGCGCAACCTGGGCGCGAACCTCTTCGACCGTGATGTCGAGTGACTCAAGGACACGCGCCGCGAGCCCTTCCTCCTCGCGAAGGAGGCCGAGCAGGATGTGCTCCGTGCCGATGTAGTTGTGCTTCAGCGCACGGGCCTCGTCCTGTGCGAGTACGACGACCTGGCGAGCTCTTTCCGTAAACCGTTCGAACACGTGAGACCTCTCTACCGCCTATGGCGGCGCCACCGTTTGCCCTTGTCGAGTGGCCCATCGTACCCCGACAGGATGACCTCACGCGGGCGACAAACCCGCACGTTCCGCAGAGCTTGGTTGCCTAGCTTCCCGCAGGGTCGACGATCGGCCGGAAGACATCCCAAATGAGCTCGTCGAATGCAGGCGGAGCGATTCCGTTCTCCGCGTGCGAGTTCAGAAGCTTGAGGTAGCTCCGCCATTCCTCGATCCGTTCGGGGTTGTCGGCGGCGGCGCCTTCGACGAGCCACGTGAGGATCGCGAGATCCCAATGTCGCGGCTCGGGCTGCACCGGGCCAACAGGGCGCGGCCCACGCGGCGCCGGGGCCGTTGGGGCAGGGGGCGCTGTCTCGGCGGCCGGCACGACAGGCGTCGCAGGAGGGGCGGCGGGCGCCGCCGGTGCTGCGGCAGCGACCTCAGGCTGCTCAACCTGCGCAGCCGGACGTTCCACCGGCGCAGGCTCAGCCTTGATCGCGGGCTGCGAGGGTCCCGCAGGCTGCTGGGGGAACTCGACAATCTCGCTCTCCCCTTCGTCACCCGCGAGTTCAAACGCGGGAGCGGCGCCGGTGTCGCGCAGAGGCCGTCGGCCGAGCCTACGAACCTCAGGTGCAGGCTGCGCGTCCCCACCCTCGCTCGGCGTTGCGGGACTTGCGGTGGAGGCCGGCGCACCGTCCAACTCGTCGGTGTCCTCGCGTACCTCGCGGCGCGGGGTGACTCCCGGAGGCCCAACGCGTTGCTCGCGACGGGAGAGCACGCGCTCCCGCTCGTTGAGTCCGCGTTCGCGCGACGCCAGCGCCGCCTCACGCTCCTCGAGCGTCCGCGCGCGGTTCTGGAGATCGGGGTCGTCACTCGGCAGCAGCATTGCGGCTGACGCCACCTGCAGCTCACGCTCAGCGATCACACGCTCGCGCTCGGCAAGCAGCTGCTCGCGCGCATGCACGGCGGCGGCCTCATCGCGCATAGCCGCCTCGCGAACTGCAATCACCTCGTCGCGCGAGGCAATTGCCGCGAGCCGCCCCTCAAGCGCCCGCTCACGCGCTTCGAGCGCTGCGACCCGTTCGACGAGTGCCTGCTCATCAGCGACCGAGACACCGCCGAGGACACCGCGCTGGGCAAGCAACGCCTCCTGCTCAGCGACGGCGCCGAGGCGCGCCTCCAGCTCAGCAAGGCGCTGCTCGAGTGCGCGCTCGCGTGCGTCGAGGGCGCTCGACAGCGACTCGGCGTCGGTGCGGCCAGATTCGGCGATGCGCTCTCGCTCTTCAAGATCACGCGAGCGCATATCCAGGGCGAGCGCGCGTTCGGCGAGCACGGCACCCTGCGCGTCATTTGCGGCTGCGCGTTCGGACACCGACCGCGCACGTGCCTCAAGGTCGATCGCCCGCTGTTCCAGCGCCGTCTCGCGCTCGAGGATCGCGGCACTGAGATCTTCTGCTGCCTTGGCACGGTCAGCGAGCGCCGCCTCACGTTCGTCGAGCTGACCTGCCCGCGCCTCGATGGCCGCTTCGCGCTCGGTGATCGTCGCCTGCCGTTCGTCGAACGCGGCCTCACGCTCTGCAATCAGCCGTTCGCGGTCTGCGAAGTGGGCGTCGCGTTCGGTGAGCGACGTGCGGCTGATCCGCTCGCGCTCCATGATCGCGCGCTCGCGCTCCTCGAGCTTCTGACCGACCCACTCCTCTCGCGCCGCGAGCGTGCGTTCTCGCTCCGAGAGTGCCGCCTCGCGCTCGTCGAGAACCGAACCCACCCACTTCTCACGCTTCTCGAGAATCCGCTCGCGCTCGGCAATCGCAACTTCAAGCGATCGCATGTGCTCTTCCTGGGCCCGCTCACGTTCGGTGATCGTGCGTTCCAGCTCGTCGAGGTTCTTGGAGCGTTCGCGAAACACGTTCTCAAGTCCGTTCTCACGCTCGCGCAGGATGCCTTCACGCTCGCTGAAGTCCGCCTCACGCACCTCAAGTTCGGCGAGCCGCCCAACGAGTTCCCGCTCGCGCAGCTCACTGTTGCGCTCGCGTGCAGCAACGGCGCTCTCACGCTCGGTGAGCGCCTCGTCGAATCGGCGGCGCCGCTCGGTGTCGAGCCGCTCGCGATCGTCGAGGTCACGAGCGCGCTGCTTGACCTCGGCCTCCTGCGC
>CAIWTI010000177.1 GCA_903915545.1 uncultured Actinomycetes bacterium
TGAAGGCGCTGACCGATTCGGAGCAGGACTCGAAGGATCTGAAGTCCGCGAAGTCGAACCTGCTCTACAGCCGGATCATCGAGAGCGTTTCGCTCCCGTTCCCGGGTGGCGAAGAGAACGGCTTCGACTCGGCAACGAAGGGGTACATCAAGAAGGCGGCCGACTCGATCTACAAGAGTCTCGTCCGCACGAAGATCGCCGTTGACAAGCGGCGCCCCGACGGTCGCTCCGAGGAGCAGATCCGCCCGATCGAGGTTGAAGTCACCGTCCAGCCGCGTACGCACGGCTCGGCGCTCTTCACCCGCGGTCAGACGCAGATCATGTCGCTCGCCACGCTTGGTACGGCGAAGGAAGTGCAGCGGATTGACGACCTCACCCTTGAGGGCGATCGCCGCTACATGCACCACTACAACTTCCCGCCCTACTCGGTCGGCGAGACCGGTCGTATGGTTGGCCCGAAGCGCCGCGACATTGGCCACGGTGCGCTCGCACAGCGCGCACTCGAGGCGGTCATTCCGGACGCTTCCGAGTTCCCGTACACGATCCGTGTCGTGTCTGAGACGCTCGAGTCGAATGGCTCGTCGTCGATGGGCTCGGTCTGCGGCTCAACGATGGCGCTGATGGATGCTGGTGTGCCGATCAAGGCGCCGGTTTCCGGTATCGCCATGGGCCTCGTCAAGGAGGGTGACGACTACACCATCCTGACCGACATCCAGGGCGCCGAGGATCACCTCGGTGACATGGACTTCAAGGTCGCGGGCACCGAAGCCGGCATCACCGCGCTCCAGATGGACATCAAGATCACCGGCGTTTCGCGGGAGATCATGGAGAACGCACTTGCCCAGGCAGCACGGGCACGTAAGGCGATCCTCGAGCGGATGCTGACTGCGATCAGCGCACCGCGTGAGGAGCTTGCAGCGCACGCTCCGCGGATCTCGACGATCCAGATCAATCCGGAGTACATCGGGATGGTCATCGGCAAGGGTGGCGAGACGATCCGCTCGCTCGAGGCCGACTTCGACGTCCAGATCGACATCCAGGAAGACGGAACGATCCTCGTCTACGCAACCGAAGGCACGAAGGGCGACGCGGCAATCGCCGCAATCAACGCCCTCACGCGTGACCCTGAGGTCGGCGACGAGTACACCGGTGAGGTCGTCAAGACGACCGACTTCGGTGCGTTCGTCCAGCTGAAGAAGGGCACGGATGGCCTGCTCCACGTCTCAAACGTGGGCCCGGGCCGCGTGAACCACATCGAAGACGTCCTCGCACGTGGCGACGTTCTCGATGTCGTCGTCCAGGAAGTCGACAAGGCCCGCGGCCGAATCGGCCTCAAGCTCGTGCGCAAGCACGAGGGCGACGGGTTCGCATCTCCGGAGGAGCTCGTCGAGCGGGCGAAGGATGCCCCGCCGCGTGAACCTCGTGAGGAGCGCCCCCGCAGTGGTGGTGGCGATCGCCGCGGAGGACGCGGCGGCGGCCGTCGCGACTAACGCGGCAACGCCTGAATGAGCTGCAGAGAGGCCACGGGAGACCGTGGCCTCTCTCGTTTCACGGCGTGTTCGCTCGACCGCCTACGATCTGGTGATGCATTCATGGACGGTGACGGAGCTCGATTCGGGCGAACGCGTTGTTTCGGAGAAGCTCGACCATGTGCGGTCGGTTGCGCTCGGCGTGTGGATTTGTGTTGGCTCGCGCGACGAGAAGCCAGATCGCGCGGGCGTTTCGCACTTCATCGAGCACCTGCTGTTCAAGGGTACGCCGAGCTACACCGCGCTCGATATCGCCGAGATCTTCGACGAGATGGGTGGCGAGCTGAACGCTGCGACCTCGCGCGAGCAGACGACCGTCTACGCGCGCGTTCCCGACGTGCATCTCGCAAAGACGATCGACGTCACGACCGAGATGGTCTTCTCGCCCCTCTTTGCCGAGATCGACTCCGAGCGTGAGGTTGTGCTCGAGGAGATCGCGATGGTCGAGGATGCACCCCAGGATCTGGTGCACGATCTGATTGCCGAGGCGATCTTCGCCGACCATCCCCTTGGTCGGCCCGTAATCGGTACCGCCGAGGTGATCGGATCGGTTTCGCGACGCGCCCTGCAGACCTACCACCGGCAGATGTACAGGCCGTCGAACGTCGTCGTCGCAGCCGCGGGGAATGTCGATCACGACGAGCTGGTCGGTCTCGTCGAGCGTTCGCTCGCGAAGCGCGGAGCGGTCGACGCCCCCAGCAAGCCGCACGTTCGTCCGGCTCTGATGCGAACGCCACCACCTCAGGTGCGCTTTATCGAAAAGGACACCGAGCAGTACCACGTGTGTCTTGGCGCCCCGGGTATAGCGCGCGGCGATCGCCGTCGCTTTGCGGCTTCAGTGCTCGACTCGATTCTCGGCGGCTCTGCCTCTTCACGTCTCTTTCAGGAGATCCGCGAGAAGCGGGGGATGGCGTACTCCGTCTACAGCTACCAGTCTGAGTACAGCGACACGGGCCAGATCGGCGTGTACGTCGGCACGCGCGAAGACAACCTGCGCGAGTGCATGGAGATCACGGCGCACGAGATCGGCGAGATCGCTGCCGGCCGCATCACCGATCGGGAGATTCGGCGCGCAAAGGATTCGTTGAAGGGCCGCATCTTGCTCACGATGGAGTCGACGGGCGCGCGCATGAATCGGCTTGGCCGGGCGATCCTGACCGACGCAGAGATCCTCTCGGTCGAGCGGCTCGAAGCGGAGATCGAAGCTGTTGAAGCGGATGGTGTCGCCGAGTTGGCTGCGCTGCTGCTGGCGCCCGAGAAGATCTCCGTTGCAGGGATCGGGCCACGCGAGGACAAATTCCGAGACGCGCTCTCGCGCTTTGACCCCGATCGGAAGGCAGCGGCATGAAGATCCTCGTGAATGGCTTCGACGGCAAGGTCGGGATGGTGTTGTGCCCCGCACTGGAGGCAGCTGGGCACACGCTCGTGCAGTCGGAGGCCGAAGCAGACGTCATGGTCGATTTCACTGCGCCGGAAGTCGCCGTGCCCGACATCCTTCGGGCGCTTGCAGCTGGTGTCCCGTGCATCGTCGGCACGAGTGGATGGGACACGGCTGCTGTTTCGGAACCTGCGAGAGCCGCTGGCCTGCCCGTCTTTTTCGCCCCGAACTTCGCAATCGGAGCGGTACTTGGCATGCGCTTCGCAGAAGAGGCATCGAAGTACATGGCTCGCTCGGCGATCGTTGAGCTGCACCACGAGACGAAGGTCGATGCGCCCTCCGGCACGGCGATCGCCACCGCCGGTCGCATGCAGGGCGAGGTCTCGATCCACTCGGTGCGCCTACCTGGCCTGATCGCACACCAGGAGGTGCTCCTCGGTGGACTCGGCGAGGTACTGACGATCCGCCACGATGCCACCTCGCGCGAGGCGTACGTGCCTGGCGTACTGCTCGCGATCGAGAAGATCGGCACGCTGCCGCCCGGACTTACGATCGGGCTCGACAAGATCCTCTGAGCGAGCTCGTCGAATACGTGGTGACCGTCGCCGAGGTCACCCTCAACCTCCTGCGACCCGCCGATCCCGATGAGCTGCTCGACGAAGAGGCGTTCGCGAACGATGAGTTCATGCCGTACTGGGCCCAGCTGTGGCCCTCGGCGTTAGAGCTCGCTGAGGTGCTGCCCGTCAACCTTGAGGGCGTACGCGTCGTCGAGATCGGTTGTGGGCTTGGCGTCCCTGCGCTGATTGCAGCAAGCCGCGGCGCCCGCGTGACCGCGACCGACTGGGCGCAGGCTGCCGTGGAACTCCTGCGGATCAACGCTGAGCGAAACGGTCTTACGCTCGACGTGTTCGAGGCCGACTGGCGCTCATACAGCGGCTCATTCGATCTCGCTCTCGCGGCCGACGTGCTCTACGAGGAGCGAAACGTCGCACCATTACTTGCATTGCTGCCTGAACTTGCACCCGTGACGTTGCTCGCCGACCCGGGGCGGCCACACGCTCGCATGTTCTTTGCCGAGGCCGAAACGCACTGGAACGTCGCTCCGGTCGCCCAACGGGTGAGCCGGTTGGAGCGGCGCGTAGAA
>CAIWTI010000178.1 GCA_903915545.1 uncultured Actinomycetes bacterium
CGCACGCTCAACGACAGCTTCATCATCCTCGACGAGGCGCAGAACACCTCGCCCGAGCAGATGCAGATGTTTCTCACCCGGCTGGGCTTCGGCTCACGCGTTGTGATCACCGGCGACGTCACCCAGATCGACCTGCCCCGCGACCAGGCATCAGGCTTGATTCAGGTGCGTGACATCCTCGGCGAGATCGAGGGGATCTCGTTCGTTGAGTTCGGCAACCAGGATGTTGTGCGTCACAAGCTCGTTCAGCGCATCGTCGAGGCGTACAAGCATCACGCCGAGGAGACCGGACTCGAGCGGAAGCGATAGCGCCGATGCTGTCGGTTGAGGTTGAAAATCGAAGCGGGGTGGAGGTCGACGAGGCTGGCGCGGTCGAACTCGCCTGCCGCGTTCTGCGCGCCGAAGGGATTGAGGTCGGTGAACTCGGCATCTCGTTTGTTGGGCCCGACGAGATCCGGACGCTGAAGAACGAGCACCTCGGCATCGACGAAGCAACCGACGTGCTCTCGTTTCCAATCGACGGGAGCGACGAGCTTCCCGATGGCATGCCGCGCGCGCTCGGCGACGTCGTGATCTGCCCGCAGGTCGTGGGTGACGAGTGGCGTTGGCCGCTCACACACGGCCTGCTGCACCTGCTTGGGTACGACCACGGCGACGAGATGGAAGCGCGCGAACAGACCCACCTCGCATGAGCTCACGGCGCCCACCAAACATCCTCGACTCGTTCAACTTCGCGTTCGAGGGAATCGTCCACGCGCTGCGCACCCAGCGGAACATGCGCATTCACTTCGGAGTCGCGCTCTCGGTGATCATCCTTGCGCTGATCGTCAGCGTGTCGCGCATCGAGCTGATCGCGCTGCTGATCTCGATCTCGTTCGTGCTCGTCGCCGAAATGCTCAACACGGCGATCGAAGGCGCGATCGATGTTGCCACCACTGCGTTTGACCCAATGGCAAAGCTCGCGAAAGACGTCGCCGCTGGCGCAGTGCTGATCGCCACGATCAACGCGCTCGCCGTTGGCTATCTCGTCTTCGCCGACAAGGTCGCGAATCGCTCCGCCAACCTCTTCGATCGCGTTCGCGACGCGCCATCCGAGCTGACGCTCGTCGTGCTCGTCGTTGTCGTCGTCGCCGTGATCGCAACGAAGGCATGGACGGGCCGCGGGACGCCACTCAAGGGTGGGCTGCCGTCAGGGCATGCCGCGATCGCGTTCGCCGGCTGGATTGCGCTCACCTACGCAACGGGCGCCGACCACCGCTTCCTCGTGTCGTCAATCGCGCTGATCCTTGCGCTGCTCGTGGCGCAGACGCGCGTCGAGTCTGGCGTCCACTCGGCGCTCGAGGTGCTCTACGGTGCGGCGCTCGGCACGCTGATCGCGCTCGCGCTCTTCCAGTTCTCCTCGTAGGGGAACCCGGCTAGGCGCTGTACGTCACACTGTCCCAAGAGATGCCGATTCGCCAGAACAGAACGCACGCATGAGCGCCGACCTGGTCGAGAAGGCCGACACGACGGCTGCGAACGCCTACGCCCCGTACTCGAAGTACCTCGTTGGTGCCGTTGTCCGCACCCGCGACGGTCGCGAGTTCTCGGGCGTGAACGTTGAGAATGCTGCCTATCCGCTGGGTGTCTGCGCGGAAAAGAGCGCGATCGTCTCGGCCGTGTCGGCTGGCTACAAGCCGGGCGACTTCGTCGCGATCGGTATCAACGCCTCGCCATGCGGCGGCTGTCGCCAGTGGCTTGCCGAATTTCGCATCGGTGAGATCAGCTACCGCACGGGCGATGGATCGATCCGCACCGTTACTCCGGATGACTTGCTGCCGGATACCTGGTCGTTCCCAGAATGAAGTCGGGATTCGTCGCCGTCGCTGGACGGCCAAACGTTGGCAAGTCGACACTGCTGAACGCCCTCGTGGGTGAGAAGGTTGCGATCGTCTCGCCCGTTCCCCACACGACGCGCCATCGCATCCGCGGGGTCGTGAACGAGGGCGACGCGCAGCTCGTGCTCGTTGACCTGCCCGGTTGGCAGCGCCCGGTCGACATGCTCACCGAGCGCATGCAAGAGCGTGTCGACGAGACGATGGCCGACGACCTCGACGCCGTGCTGATGGTCGTCAACGCCCGCGAACGCATCGGGGCGGGCGATCGCTACGTCGCGCAGAAGGTCTTCTCGCTCGGGATTCCCGTGTTCATCGTCGTCAACAAGGTCGATCGCCTCAAGCCCGCGCACACGATCACGCAGATGAAGGCGGCAGCGACGTTTGGCAGGTTCCACGCGCTGCATCCGGTGAGCGCGAAGACAGGTGACGGAATTGACGAGCTGAAGAAGGACATCATTTCGATCCTTCCCGAAGGGCCGCACTTCTTCCCAGCGGGGCAGGTCACCGACATGCCGCTCGAAGCGCGCATCGCCGAGCTTGTTCGCGAGGGTGCTCTCCAGAAGTTGAAGGAGGAGGTGCCGCACGCGGTCACCGCCGAGGTCATCGAGATCGACGAGGCTCACGTGCACGTGCGGATCTACACCGAGACCGAGAGTCAGAAGCAGATCCTTGTCGGCAAGGGCGGCCTGATGGTGCGCGACATCGGCCGCTGGGCACGTCCTGGCGTCGAGAAGCTGATGGGCCGCAAGGTCTACTTGCAGCTGCAGGTTAAGGCGTCGCCCAAGTGGCGGCGCAACGAGACGATGCTCGAGCGGCTCGGGCTCTAGCCCGTTCCGCCGATCTTGTAGCCGGCCTTGATGATCGCGGCCGACGAATCGGAGATGTCCTTGATCCCGGGCAGCGTCGTGATCGACAGGATCGCCGAGATGTCGCCCTTCTTGATCTTCGTCTTGATCGTGTCGAGTCCATCCGCGAGCTCTCGGACACCCGTCACGAGCTTCGCCTGCTGATCCTTGATGTCGGCTGGCGGGTTCATCGCGGCCATCTTGTCGGCGGCAGCGCGCAACTCAACCTGTGCTGTCCCGAGAGCGGCTTCGATCTTCGCGGTCGAGCTCCCTGCCTTCCCGATCTTGTTGATCGAGGTGCTCAGATCCGTCCCGAGCTTCTCCATCTGCGAGACGTAATCGGCCTTCGCGAGCGGCTTCGAGGAGGATGAGCCGCCACACCCAGTGAGCGCGACGACGGCGATTGAGACTGTGACAAGTGCCAGTGCGCGCTTCATGAGCCTGCCTTCACTAGGGGGAACTGACCGGCAGAGCGTAACGCGGCGCGGCAGTATCGAGAAGAGGGTGGTGGCTACACTCGCGACATGGCTCAGGCGCCCGTCCTGCCCGGCGGTTTCGAACTGCCACTCAAGCAGCGCCTTCCCCGGGTTGGCGCTATCGACCAGGTCGGGGTCGAACAACGCGCTGCCGAGCTTGCGAAGCGCAGCATTAAGAAGCAGGCCAAAGTGTGGGCACTCGAGCTTGCGCTGCGTTGCTGCGACCTCACCACGCTTGAAGGGCAAGACACACCGGGCAAGGTCGCAGCGCTCTGCTCAAAAGCGATCCGGCCCGACCCCACTGACGCAAGTGTCCCGTCGGTGGCCGCAATCTGCGTCTATCCCAACTTCGTCGGTGTCGCGAAGGAGCGACTTGCCGGCTCCGGCGTGAAGGTCGCCTCGGTTGCCACTGCCTTCCCGTCCGGTCAGAGCGCGCTTGAGGTGAAGCTGCGCGACGTCGAGACTGCGGTTGCGCTCGGTGCCGACGAGATTGACATGGTTATCGATCGCGGCGCATTCCTCTCCGGTCGTCACGCGCAGGTGTTCGACGAGATCGTCAAGGTCAAGGAAGCCTGTGGCGACGCCCACCTCAAGGTGATCCTCGAAGTCGCCGAGCTTGGGACATACGACAACGTGCGCCGCGCGTCGCTCCTCGCGATCGCTGCTGGAGGCGACTTCATCAAGACCTCCACAGGCAAGCTGCCCGGCGCTGCGACGCTTCCGGTGCATCTCGTGATGATCGAGGCGATCCGCGACGTCTACGAAGAGACCGGCAAACGCATCGGCATGAAGCCCGCAGGCGGCATCCGCACCGCGAAGAACGCGATCCAATACCTCGTGCAAGTCCACGAAACACTCGGGCCCGACTGGCTGACCCCCGACCTCTACCGCCTTGGCGCCTCGTCGCTCGTGAATGATCTGCTCATGCAGATGCGGAAAGAGAAGACCGGCGCCTACCAATCTCGCGACTACTTCACCAATGACTGACGCGTCTGGACGTCGACAGGCTTCAGTCGGCAAAGCCGACCTACGCCTGCGGACTAGCATCGCTCCAGGCACGCCAGGCGCCCCAGGCACCCCAGCGGAGGTGCCGCATGAGTGACGTGGAGAAGCGGAGCGCACCGGTGCCAGCGGACTGGACGTACGCACCCGCCCCTGAGTCGCGCGACGTCGTGACGATCCGCGAGAGCTACGACCTCTTCATTGGCGGCGAGTGGGTTGCGCCGCGCTCGGGCGAGCGGTTCGCAACGACCTCACCGGCAACCGAGGAGCACCTCGCCGAGGTCGCTCAGGCTGGTCCCGAGGATGTCGCCGACGCGATTGCGGCAGCCCGCCAGGCGTTTGGCCCGTGGGCTGCGCTGCCCGGCAGCGAACGTGCGAAGTACCTCTTCCGAATCGCCCGCATCCTGCAAGAGCGCGCCCGCGAGTTCGCGGTGCTCGAGTCGATCGACGGTGGCAAGCCGATCAAGGAGTCGCGCGACGTCGACATTCCACTGGCCGCCGCCCACTTCTTCTACTACGCCGGGTGGGCCGACAAGCTCGAGTACGCGTTCCCGAATCGCACGCCGCGACCGCTCGGTGTTGCCGGCCAGATCATTCCGTGGAACTTCCCGATGCTGATGCTCGCGTGGAAGATCGCCCCGGCGCTCGCGACGGGCAACACGGTGGTGCTGAAGCCGGCCGAGACGACACCACTTACCGCGCTGCTCTTCTGCGACGTGCTCCGCCAAGCCGAGCTGCCGCCTGGCGTCGTCAACATCATCACCGGCGATGGGCGCACCGGCGCCGCAATCGTCGACGGTGACGTCGACAAGATCGCGTTTACCGGCTCAACCGATGTTGGCAAGGCGATCCAGCGTCGCCTTGCGGGCACGGGCAAGCGGCTGACGCTTGAGCTCGGCGGCAAGGCCGCGAACATCATCTTCGACGACGCCGCGCTCGACCAAGCGGTCGAGGGCATCGTCAACGGCATCTACTTCAACCAGGGCCACGTCTGTTGCGCCGGGTCGCGCCTGTTCGTGCAGGAGTCGATCTACGAACCGACGATCGAGAAGCTCAAGAAGCGCATGGCCACGCTGCGCGTCGGCGATCCGCTCGACAAGAACACCGACGTTGGCGCGATCAACTCGCGCATGCAGCTCGAGAAGATCACCGAGCTCGTGCAGTCGGGTCGCGACGAAGGCGCGGAGATCTACCAGCCCCCGTGCGTGTTGCCCGAGAAGGGCTACTGGTTTGCGCCGACCGTTTTCACAAACGTCGCGCAGAGCTACCGCATCGCGCAGGAAGAGATCTTCGGCCCTGTGCTCTCGGTGCTGACGTTCCGCACGCCGGAAGAGGCCATCGAGAAGGCAAACAACACGCCGTACGGCCTCTCGGCGGGCGTCTGGACAGAGAAGGGCTCGCGCATCCTCTGGATGGCAGAACGTCTGCGGGCGGGCGTCGTGTGGGCGAACACCTACAACCGGTTCGACCCAGCCAGCCCCTTTGGTGGCTACAAGGAGTCGGGTTTCGGTCGCGAGGGTGGCTTGCACGGCCTTCAGGGCTACGTCGACCTCTCCGCCTAATGGCTTTCGAGATTCGGCTCGCAACCGCCGCCGACGAGGACGGCCTCGCCGAGCTCGACCTGGCGACGTGGTCGTCGCTCGCGAGTCCTGCACCCAAGCCGCTCCCTGAGTCGGGCTGGACGTTCTTCGACGATCGCACCAAGCCCGAGCAGATCCACGTTGCAGTGTCCGACGAGAAGATCGTTGGGTACGTGAAGCTCAGCCGCGAGATCGACCTGCCCTCAACGCAACACGTCCGGTCAATTCACGGGCTGGCCGTGTACCCACACTTCCGCGGCTTCGGGATCGCCAAGGCCTTGATGCGGGTCGCCGAAGCGCAGGCGCGCGCCGAGGGCGCAACCAAGATGACGCTGCGCGTGCTGGGACACAATGAGCCCGCACGCGGTCTGTACGCATCGCTTGGTTACGAGGTTGAAGGTGTGCTCCGTGGCCTCTTCCGCCTCGACGAGGTCTACGTCGACGACATCGTGATGGCCCTCGACCTGACCGCGGCCGTATCCTGACGTCTGATGAGTCGGCTGCCCATCAAGAAGACGTACAAGCTCTACATCGGAGGCGCGTTCCCGCGCTCCGAGTCGGGCCGCACGTACGAGGCGCAGGGCCAGAACGTCGCGCAGGGATCGCGCAAGGATGCGCGCGACGCTGTCGTTGCCGCACGCGCCGCGCAGCCGAAGTGGGCGGGCGCGACGGCCTACAACCGCGGGCAGGTGCTGTATCGCATCGCCGAGATGATGGAAGCGCGCCTCGACGAGCTCGCGGAACTTGCGACCGGTCGTGACGAGGTCGAGAAGGCGATTGATCGGTTCGTTTGGTACGCAGGCTTTGCTGACAAGCTCGCCCAGGCACTCGGCTCGTCGAACCCGGTCTCTGGCCCCTACTTCAACTTCACCGTCCCCGAGCCAACGGGGGTTGTCGCGATCGTCGCGCCGGAGGAGCCGCCGCTGCTCGGGCTCGTGTCACGTATCGCGCCCGCGATCGTTGGCGGCAACACCGTTGTCGCGATCGCCTCGGAGCAGCAACCGCTCGCAGCGATCGAGCTCGCGGAGGTGCTCGCGACAAGCGATCTTCCCGGCGGCGTTGTGAACATCCTCACCGGCTTCCGCGCCGAGATTGCACCGTGGCTCGCGTCACACATGGACGTGAACGCGATCGACGTGACCGGGGCGGAGGGGATCCGAGCTGAGCTTGAAGTGGCAGCAGCCGACAACGTCAAGCGTGTCGTGTCGGGCGCGATCGACGGTCAGAGCGTGTACGAGATCTCAGCGTTCCTTGAGCTGAAGACCGTCTGGCACCCGATCGGGGTCTGATGCGCGTCGAGATCCTCGGGTCGGGCGGGGCCGTCACGATCCCGCGGCCAGGGTGCACGTGCGCGGTCTGCGTCGAGGCCCGCGCGAAGGGGGCGCCATACGCGCGCAGCGGCCCGAGCGTCTTCGTCCACGGGCCGGACATTCTGATCGACACCCCTGAGGAGTCGAAGGATCAGATCAATCGCGCCGGGATCATGGGGATCAACGCGGGCCTCTACTCGCACTGGCATCCCGACCACACCGCGGGTCGACGCATGTGGGAGACACGCAACTTCGAGTTTCGCTCGTGGCCGAAGCGCGAGATCACGACACCCATCTACGTTCCCGAGTCAGCCTGGGTCGACTTTGAGAAGTGGTACGGGATCGCCGACCAGTTCCGCTGGCTCGAAGGGCAAGGGTCGGTCGAGATTCACCGCATGGTCGACCGGGTGCCCCTCGAGATCGCCGGGGCGATGGTCACGCCCATCGCGCTCGTCCACGAGAACGCGCACGCCTTCCTGATCGAGTTCGAGGGGAAGCGCGTGCTGATCGCGATGGACGAGACCCACTACTGGGAACCCACGGATGTCGGACCGCTCGATCTCGCGGTGCTTCCGCTCGGTGTCTTCCCGTTCCACCCCTGGACGGGTGAACGGAAGATGCCCGAGGAGTTCACGAAGGGGCCCGCGCGCAAGACGCGCTACGAGCAGACCCTCGTCCACATCGCGCAGCTGCAAGCCCGCCAGACCGTGCTGATCCACATCGAGGAGATGGAAGGGCTGAACCACGACGAGCTCATCCGTCTCGGCGAGCGCGACGGCTGGACGATCGGTTTCGACGGCCAACTCGTCGACGTGTGACCGCACTGGCGCATCGCGTCCCACGCGGTGTCTACGCTTCCACCAACACGTGGCAGGTACTCAACGTCTGAGCCAGCGCATCTCCGAAGACGGGATCGCGCTGATAGTCCGGGTCGCTGATGCAGCGTCCGCCAGCACCGCCGAAGCGGAGGGTGCAAAGGCGGTCGCGGTTGACACCGACATTCCGGGCATACGCGAGGCAACCTCGCTTCCGGTGGTGTGGACCGGAGGCACCGACGACGTGCCTGTCGAGGTCGATGCGGTGCTCGTTCACATGCACGATCGGCCCGAGGAGTTCGCGCCGCCCCCGGGTCTTGAACTCGTGATCTGTGTGCACGACGACGAGGATCTCGAAGAGGCGCTCGACGAGCTAGATCCTGATCTCCTCGTGATTGCGCCGAAGGATGCCGACGATGGCCCGCATGACGGGGCGCTTGAGATGCTTCCCGACGTTCCTGCCGGCAAGCTGGTGATCGCCGACAGCGACCCGGGCTCGCGCGATGAGGTCGTCGCCCTAGAGCGCGCAGGTTTCGATGCGGTGATCGTCTCGGCCGGATCGATTGTCGATCTGGTTGGCGACATCATTCCCGACGACCCCGTCTGAAAGCTCGCGCGGCGTCCGCGCGTTCATGGGGTTCACCGTCTACCATGCGCGGGGTGAGGAATCGGCTGCTCGCGGCGCTTTTCGTGTCCTTCGCGCTGCTCGTTGTAGCTGGCTGCGGCTCATCGTCGAAGACGTCGGCGCCCGCGGTCACGACGACGGCTGCGCAGGCAGCGCCGCAGTGCGCCTATCGGGCGGGGTGGCAGAAGCTTGCCAACCGCATCAAGGCGGCCGTGTATTGCCCCGGCTGGCTGCCCGATCCGCTCACCTCGCAGCTCGGCGGGCAGTGGAACAACATCAACTCGGTTTCACCCGACCGCAGCTATCTGATGAGCTTCGTGTGGCAGGAGACGGGCATGGGCATTGGCGGCGGCGAGCTGCACGTCAATCTCCGTGGTTACCCCGGCGTGACCAAGATTCCGAGCTGCACGCGCGGTGGTGGCGACCACACCCCGATCCCGTGCTTCGACCAGCCGAATGGCTCGATGACCACGAACGGCATCAAGGCAACCGTCTACACGGTCAACCAAGACGCCGACGCGTGGCACATCCTGCTGCTCTGGCACGCGCATGACGGCCTGTACACGCTGTCGGAACACCTCGCGCCACCGCTGACGTACAACAAGTTGCTCAAGTACTTGCGCCACGAGCTGTCGCAGCTCGTCGTGATCGAGCCGAACCTCAAGACATGAGCCCAACACGTCGGC
>CAIWTI010000179.1 GCA_903915545.1 uncultured Actinomycetes bacterium
AAGCCTCCCATCGCCGGGCCGAGAATCGACGAGGCGGCGAACACCGAGCCGATCAGCCCCTGCCAGCGACCGCGCTCGCGAGGCGGCACGATCGCCCCGATTACGGCGAGCGACAGCGGGAAGAGTCCGCCCGCACCCAGCCCCTGGATGCCGCGGAAGATGACGAGCTCGGTCATGTTCTGCGACAGGCCGCAGAGCGCCGAGCCCACGAGGAACACGACGACCGCGCCAAGCATCAGCGGGCGCCGACCATAAACATCGCCGAGGCGGCCGTAGAGCGGCACGGTCACGGTCGAGGTGAGCATGTAGGCGGTGAACACCCACGGGTACTGGGTGATGCCGCCGATGTCCGAGACGATCCGCGGCAGCGACGTTGCGACGATCGTCTGGTCGAGCGCTGCCAGGAGCAGCGCGACCATCAGCCCCGAGTACACCGCGAGCGTCCGTCCCACGCTCAGCGGGTAGCCAGGTCGGACGACGCGCAGCCGGTCGGAGAGGCTCATTCCACGGATTCGATGGGAGCGAGCTTCTTCGAGCGAGGCCGGGAGAGGAGGATTGCGACCCCGATCGTGAGGCCGCCGAGCACTTGGATCACGGTGATCTTTTCGGACAGGAGCAGAACACCGAAGAGCGCCGCGAGGAAGAACTGAAGGTTGGAGAAGAGCGAGGCGCGTGAGGGCCCGATGATGTTGATCGAGCGAAACCACAGGATGTTTGCGAACACGAGCGAGCAGATCACAGCGAAGGAGTAGGTCGCCCAGACGGTGCCGGGCAGGTGCAGGCTCTGCGACTTCAGCTGCGGTGTTGCGATCACGAGCAGCACCAGGCACGTGCAGCCAAAGGCGTACGCGCTTAGGCGGATCGGCGAGTAGCGCTTCATCACCGGCGTTGCCATCACGGAGTAGAAGGCCCAGGTGACGACGGCGATCATCGTCAGCCCGTCGCCCTTGAGGTTCGCCGAAAGCGACCCCTTCGTGCCGAGCGCGATCATCGTGACTCCCGCAAGCGACACGACCGCAGCGATCGCGAAGCGCCGTGTTGGCCGCTCGATGCCGGCGAAGAACGAGATGATCGCCGCAAAGATCGGCATCGTCCCAAACAGCAGGGCCGCGCTGGCAGTGGAGGTGTAGTGCAGCGCGTAGATGAAGCCCACCTGGTTCGCGACGAGGCCGACAGCGCACAGCGCGAGCACACCAAAGTCGTGCTTGGCGATCTTCACCGAGCCTTCGAGGAAGTACGAGAGCGCGAAGAAGATGATCGCGGCGAACGTGTACCGCGTTGAGGAGTACGCGAGCGGGTGAACACCGTGGGTGATGGCGTACTTGGTGGCCGTAAAGTTGCCGCCCCAGAACACCATGGTGATGACCAACATCAGGTCAGCGGACCGCCCAGCACCCCCCGACCTTAGTCGCCCCATGACTAGCGACACTATCGGCACGGGTGGACCTCACGTCCGCCGCACCGTTAGGATTGCGAAACGCATGAGCTCCGAGCTGACACATCAAGAGATTGACGCCCTTGTTGGGCCGGCAACGCCGCACTTTGCGTTCCAGTTGCGCGCCCGCGTGCACGAGCTGATTCGCGGCCTTCCAGCCGACAACGAGGTGCGGGTGTACGGCGAGCAGAAGATGGCGATGCTCGAGGCGCTCGGCCACTCGTCGTCGCGCGCCGCCGAAGGTCATCGCGAAGCGTCGACGCGTCCTGGCTGGGAGAACATCCCAAGCAGCGCGCCGGTGAGCTCGCACCTTCCGCACGCGTCGTGACGGTCTTCGTCACCGGCGGCACGCGCGGCATCGGCAAGGAGATCGCGCTGCGCTTTGCGCACGACGGCGCCAAGCGGATCGCGCTCGGCTACCTGCGCAACGACTCGGCAGCTGAAGCGGCAGCCGAGGAGGTCACCGCAGCTGGCGCCGAGGTCGTGCTCGTGCGCGGGAACGTCTCGTCGGAGAAGACGCTCGAAGAGGTCGTCGCGCTCGGACCACTCGATGCGCTGATCCACAACGCCGCGACGGGCGTCGTTCGCCCAGCGATGGAGACCGAAGACAAGCATTGGGATTGGACGATGAACGCCAACGCCCGCGCGCTGCTGTCGCTCGCCCGCGCGGTGGTGCCGCAGATGAAGCCGGGGTCGTCGATCGTCGGCATCTCGTCGCTCGGCTCAATCCGCGTGCTTGAGAACTACGTGCTGATCGGAACCTCGAAGGCGGCGCTCGAAGCGCTCATCCGCTACCTCGCGGTGGAGCTCGCACCGAAGGGAATTCGCGTCAACGCCGTCTCGGCAGGCGTCGTACAGACCGCTGCGCTTGAGCATTTCCCGAATCGCGACGAGATGCTCGCGGCGGGCGCCGCGAACCCGGTCGGCCGCCTGGTGCAGCCCGCCGACGTTGCCGGTGCCGTTGCGTTTCTGTGCTCACCCGACGCCGCAATGGTGTGTGGGCACGTGCTGATCGTCGACGGTGGCTTCTTGCTGCCGACCGGCATCGGCGGCGGACTCGGCGAGTAGCTCCCGCTAGACGGGAGGGCGTCGCGTGAAGCGACGTGCGAGGTCGAGCGCGATGTAGCGCGCGATCTTCGGATTCTCTTGCAGGCGCCGCACCGAGTACTCGTACCAGTGCGTGCCGAACGGGACGTAGACGCGCACCCGGTGACCGGCGCGCACGAGGGCGTCGCCACGTTCCGAGCGCACGCCGAGGAGCATCTGGAACTCGTACTGGTCAGGCGTGAGCCCTCGCTCGCGCACCCTTCGCTCAGCCTCGACGATCAGCTGCTCGTCGTGCGTGGCGATCGCGACGTAGCTTCCCGCGTCGAAGAGCTTGTCGAGGCAGCGCAGGTAGCTCGCCCGGATCTCGTCGGGGTCGTGAAACGCGATCGCCGCCGGCTCGACGTAGATGCCTTTGCAGATCCGCACGTTTGCGAGACCCGGCAGGTCGCTCTCGGTGCGGTGAAGGTAGGCCTGCACAACGATGCCGACGTTCTGGTGGCCGACCGCCGCGAACTCGCGGAAGAGTTCGAGCGTCAGCTCGGTCGTCGACGAGTCTTCCATGTCGATGCGTACGAACCGCCCGCGCGCAGCGGCGTCCTCGAGGATCGCTTCGACGTTCTCGCGGCAGAGCGTGTCGTCGATCGCGAGACCGAGGCCGGTGAGCTTCACCGACACCCCGGCGTCGAGGCTCAGCTCGTCGAGCCGTGCGAGCACGCGGTGGTACTCGCATGCGATCGCGCGTGCCTCGTCGGTGTTCGTCACCGTCTCGCCCAGCACATCAATTGTCGCCTGCTTGCCGTGCGCGTTCAGCTGCGCGACAACGCGCATCGCATCTTCGATCGTGGGCCCGGCGATGTACGGCGCCGAGAGGCGGCGGACGATCCCGCGCGGCACGAGCGGCAAAGATTTCGCGATCGCGCGGTCGAACACAGCCATGCCGCGGAGGTTAGTGCTCGAACCGGCTCATCCGCCCCACCGCGTGCCCTTTTCAGCCATGCCCTGGGGACAGTCCCCCGGCCGTGGCCGAAGTGAACGTGGCCATTCGGCGAGTGGCGATGGGGCAACGCATTGCGACGCACGAGGTGTCCCGCGACGCCATGTCTTTTCCACGGCGCTGAAAATCCAAAAAGGACAGTGGTGGCCCGTCCGTAGTGGGCAGGAGAGCCTGGGCCCGCAGTACTACGAGCGCATGAAGCCCTGGCGAGCGGCGCTGACGAGCGCCACTGCCTCTGGGAAGAGCACGCGCATGGCGTCGCGAAGGGCGACAGCCTGCTCGTCGGGCGTTCCGGTGACCACCATCTGGGCGAGTGCTGCTGAGCTGAGCTCGACCGCGGTGTTGAGGGTCAGCGTGGCGAACTGCTCGCGCTGTGCCTCTTGCACCGATTCGGCCTGCTGCTCGGCGAATTCGCGCAGCCCACGGAGCAGATCCTCGGGATCGCCGCCGAATGGGAGTCCAAAGCCGCCTTCCATAGGTCGCAGGCTAGCGCAGCGGTAGTACGTACCGCGCTTCGACGTCGTTGACGAACGCGTCGACGGCGCCAGCGAGTGATGCGAGGGCCGTTGCGAATGGCGAGTCGACTTGCCCGAGCGCCTGTTCGAGCCGGCGCACGGCGATGCCGACCTCGTCGAGAAACGCGGGCGTTGCGACGCGCGGCGGGGCGCCGATCACCTTTTCGAGCTCGAGCGCGGCATCTTCGGCGGCTTCGATGCCGTCGGGTGCCTCGGTGAGCCGCACCTGGGCGAGGCGCTGGCGGAGCTCC
>CAIWTI010000180.1 GCA_903915545.1 uncultured Actinomycetes bacterium
CGCTCGTGCAGCTTCTTCAATTCGACACGCATCTGCACGCGCAGCTTGGCGTCGAGGTTGCTCAGAGGTTCGTCGAACAGGAAGACCTTGGGATCGCGCACGATGGCGCGGCCGAGAGCGACGCGCTGACGCTGGCCGCCCGAGAGCTGGCGCGGCTTGCGGCCGAGCAGGCTCTCGATGCCCAGGATGTCGGCGGCGCGCTTGATGCGCCGGTCGATCTCGGCCTTCTCGAATTTCCGCATCTTGAGGCCGAACGCCATGTTCGACGCGACGCTCATGTGCGGATAGAGCGCGTAGTTCTGGAACACCATGGCGATGTCGCGGTCCATCGGCGGGACGGCGTTCACCACGTTGTTGTCGATGCGGATCTCGCCGCTCGAGATCGCCTCGAGCCCCGCGATCATGCGCAAGGTCGTGGTCTTGCCGCAGCCGGAGGGGCCCACGAAGACCATGAACTCCTTATCGCGGATCTGCAGGTCGACGTTCTTCACCACGTGCGTGGTGTCGAAATACTTGTTGAGACTGTGAAGCGATACCTCGGCCATGAACGGCTACCCCTTGACCGAGCCGGTGAGGCCCGAAACGTAGTGCTCGACGAAGAACGAATAGACGATCGCCACGGGAATTGAGCCCAGCAGCGCACCCGCCATCAGCGATCCCCAGAAGAAGACGTCACCGCGGATCAGTTCGGACGTGACGCCGACCGCCACGGTCTTCTGGTCCGGCGAGGACAGGAAGACGAGGGCGTAGATGAACTCGTTCCACGACAGCGTGAAGGCGATGATGCCCGACGACAGGATGCCGGGCAGGGCGACTGGGATGATGATGAAAACCATCGCCTTCCAGCGCGAGGCGCCGTCGATGCGGGCGCATTCCTCGAGCTCCTTCGGGATCGCCTTGAAGTAGCCCATCATCAGCCAGGTACAGAACGGGATCAGGAACGTCGGGTACGTGAGGATCAGCGACCACGGCGTGTCGCCCAGCCGGAAGTCGCGGATGATCTCGGCAAGCGGGATGAACAGCAGGGTCTGCGGCACCAGGTAGGTGATGAAGATCAGGGTGCCGAGGCTGCCGGCCCACGGAAAGTTGAGGCGGGCCAGCGCATAGCCCGCCAGCACGCCGCAGAACAGCGAGATCAGGGTCGAGGTCGCGGCGATGAACATGGTGTTGAACATCCACCGGCCGAAGTTCGTCTCCTCGAACAAATAGGTGAAGTGCTCCCACGTCGGCTTGTTGGTCCAGAACGGCATATTGTTGACCGCGTTCCACGGCCGGTAGAGCTCACCGTCCGGCCGGAAGCTGGTGATGATCATCCAGTAGAACGGGAACAGCAGGACGATGACGAACAGGATCAGCGGCAGGTAGGCGAACACCCATTTCCGCCAGAGTGCACCCTCGATCATGTCAGCGTGTCTCCACTCGGCGAATGTAGAGCAGCTGCACCACCACGATGACGAACAGGAACGGGAACATCGCCAGCGACACTGCGGCGCCCTGCGACAGCAGGCCGGAGACGATGCCGATCTGGTAGGCGTAGGTGGCGAAGAGATGCGTGGCGTTGGCCGGACCGCCGCCGGTCATGACGTAGACCAGCTGGAAGTCGGCGAAGGTCTGGATCACCGAGAACAGCATGACTACCATTGTCACCGGTAGCAGCAGTGGCCAGGTGATGTACCAGAAGCGGTTCCACGGCCGCGCGCCGTCGATCGCGGCTGCCTCGTTCAGTTCGGGGCTGATGGTCTGCAATCCCGCCAGCAGGCTGATTGCGAAGAACGGCACGCCTCGCCAGATGTTGACCACCATGATCGAGGCCATCGCGAGATCGGAGTCGCCCAGCCAGTTGATGCGGGCGTGGATCAGGCCGACCTTGAACAAGGTCCAGTTGATGACGCTGAAGGTGGGGTCGAACATCCACTTCCAGGCGAAAGTCGACAGCACCGTCGGGATGATGAACGGCAGCAATATGAAAGCGCGCACGAGCGCCTTGCCCCTGAAATGCCGGTTGAGCAGCATCGCCAGCCACAGGCCGAGGCCCAGCTTGAACACCGTCGTGACGCCCGTGTACCAAAACGTGTTCCAGACCGAGGTCCAGAAGATGTTGTCGTCCCACAGCTTGGCGAAGTTCGCGAGCCCCACGAACTCCCCGGGGTCGCCCACCCTCGCGC
>CAIWTI010000181.1 GCA_903915545.1 uncultured Actinomycetes bacterium
CTGCTCTCCGGAATCGGCTGTACGGGAGACACGATCGTCCGCTGTCGCCTCGACTACCTCGCCCCGAAACAGCCGACCACCGTGTGGTTCGGCCTCCAGTTCTCCGATCCGGGCGTGCATCGCCTGCTCGCACGGGCATCGTCAAACGGATTTGACGGGCCGAGCGCCACCGTGTTCGACGTTCCTGTCGGCAGCTAGCTCCCGGAGCGGTATCTGACACCACGGTGCAGGAGTTGGCATCTGTAACAATTTTGGATCAGTTTCTTTGGAACGCCCAGGCGCGCTCGAGCGCACGCGGGGCCTTCAGCGGCGCGTTGAGCACCGGGCGGAAGCCGCGGATCGTGGCCGGAACGAGCCGGGCACCCGCAACGCCGCGCGCATCGAGTCCAACGAGCAGCACACCCGTCTGCGTTGCGGCACCCACCGACGGAAAGACGAAGTTCCCCAAGCTCCACGCAACCAGCGAGTGCGGGCTTCGCTTCAGCGACTGCAGGACATGCGGGTGCGCGCCGAGTACGAGCGACGCCCCCGCCTGCAACGCCGTCCGAGCAAGCAGCGCCTGGCGTGCATCGGGCTTGCGGGCGTTCTGAACCCCCCAGTGAAACCACACCACGACTACGTCAGCATGCTTGTGCGCCCGTGCAACATCGGTACTCACGTAGGTCGGCTCAGCTGGCGCCGCGCCCGGCGAGCTCGGCCCCGCATCGAACCCCGCTGGTCGGATATCCGTGTAGCCGAGTAGCGCGACACGCAAGCCACCCACCGTCAGAACCACAGGCTGCCGCGCTCGCGCGAGGTTCGCGCCACCGCCGATCGAGCGCAAGTGGACGGCGCGAACGGCGTTTAGCGTCGCGAGCAGCCCTGCCTTGCCGAAGTCGAGGCTGTGGTTGTTCGCAACGGTGACAACGTCGAGTCCGCCCGCCGTGGCCGCACCACGCAGGAACCGTGTGCTCCCACGGAAGTGGTACTGCTTGTCGGGCACCGGGGCACCGGTACGAGCGATTGCGCCTTCGAGGTTCGCGGTCGCGATGTCGGCGCTCCGCAGGAGCTTCGTCACACCCGCCCATGGGTATGACGCGGCCGCCGCGGTGGAACTCGCAGCGGCACTCACCCCCTCACCGGGCGTCACGTCACCGACTGCGGCCAACCGAATCGGACGAACAAGCAACGTCCCTGCTGCGAACGCTCTGCCTTCCACTCGCACCACAACGGGCACATGGCCCGCACGACCGACAGGCCCAACAAGAGCAAACCGCCCACCCGCACCGGCGGTCGCCACCACCACTCGCCGTCCGTCGAGCGCGAGCGCAACGCGAACTCCCCGCCGAGTCCAACCCGCCACCGTGAGCCGTGCACCCGGCGCAAGCCAAGCGGGAAGCACGGAGGTAATCCGCACGGAAACGAGCTTTGGACGCGACGCTGCCACCCGGGCGGTGGACGTTGTCGCCCCGCGGCGATGGGTGCTCCGCTCGGCGAGCACCAGCGCGCCAGCCGCGACCGCCACCAGAAGACCTGCAACGACAATCAGCCGTACCGGCAAGGGCTTAGCCTGATCGTTCTGAAGGTCCATCACCGCACCGTAGTGAAACGATCGGCGGAACATCGCCGAGCAACGGTCTCAGGAACCTCTCATCAGACGCACCGTATACTCTGGCCCTCCGTGACCGCTCTCACCGCGCCCGCACCCGGCCGCCCCACCGGCCGCCAAATGCTGAACAAGGTTCCCGAGATCACCCTGTACTTCTGGGTGATCAAGATCCTCTGCACGACGGTCGGCGAGACCGGGTCTGACTATCTGCAGGACAACGCCGGACTCGGTCTGACCAAGACAACGCTGATCACCGGCAGCATCTTGATTGCCGTTCTGATCGCACAGTTCCGGCTGCGCCGCTACATCGCTGGCGTCTACTGGCTGGCCGTCGTCCTGATCAGCGTCGTCGGAACCGAGATCACCGACAACTTGAGCGACAACTACGGTGTCTCGCTGATCGTGACGACCGTCGGCTTTGCGATTGCCCTGGCCATCGTGTTTACGATCTGGTTTTGGAGCGAGCGCACCCTGTCGATCCACACGATCGTGACGTCACGGCGCGAGGGGTTCTACTGGCTCGCCGTCCTCTTCACGTTCGCGCTGGGAACCGCCGCCGGCGACCTCACGGCCGAGCGCTTGAGCATTGGTTACTGGCAGTCTGCGGTGATGTTCGGCGGCATCATCGTCGCCGTCTTTGTCGCGCACCTGCGCTTCAACCTCAACGCGGTGCTCGCCTTCTGGATCGCCTACATCCTCACGCGTCCGTTTGGCGCGTCGATCGGCGACTACCTCTCGCAGGCGAAGGCAGACGGCGGGCGCGGCCTCGGCACAACGACCACGAGCTTTGTCTTCCTCGGCACGATCCTGGCCGTTGTCGTCTTCCTGAGCATCACCAAGCTCGACCTGACAGAGAAGAAGCAGACCGAACCCGCCTAGGTCGAAGCTGCGCCGCCGTGCCGCTCCGGGTGGGGCTCAAGCAGGATCAAGGTCAGCACGACGGCCATCGCAACCGGGAGCACCCAGAAGGCGGCTGAGTACCCCGCCACGCTCGCGACAAGGCCGATGAAGACGCCGCCGAGACCGACGCCGAAGTCGATCGCGATATTCCATGCCGTTGTCGGAACAGCAAACGAATCGGTCGACCAGCGCGACAACATGTCGAGCTGCGACGAGGTCGCCAGCAAGCCGTAGCCCAAGCCGAAGAGCAGCCCCGCCGCGACGACAGCGACGCCCGCACGATTCCCTGAGGCAAGAAAGATCAGCCCGGCAAGCGACGACACCGCACCCGGAACGACGAGTCGCCGTGCGCCATACCGATCGACAAGCCGGCCGCCGCCCCAACGCGCGAGATAAGCCAGCGTCCCGAACACGAGGAGGTAGGTCGACGCCGACGCCCACCCGCCGTGAATGAGCCACAGCGGTACGAAGCTGACTGCCGCCCCTCTCGTAAGGCTGACGAGCAGAAACCATCCAAACGGCCAACGCAGGGCGGGACCAGCGATCGCGCGCAACAGGCCTTCGGGTCGTGGCCGCCCCTTCGCAGGGCGTGAGTGGAGCGCAAGCGAGAGCACTGCCCCGACCACGCCCACCGCACCTGCAGCGAGAAACGCCGTGCGCGCACCGAGACCATCGAGCAGCCACAGCCCAGTAGCTGGGGCAAACACCGGCGGAATCCCCGCGAGCAGACCTGAGACACCAAGTACGGTTCCGCGCCGGTGCGGAGGCGCCAACTGCGCAGCAAGGGTTCCCACGGCGACGGTCGCGATCCCGAAGCCGACACCACGCACGGCCGTCGTCGCGAGCACGACGCCAAGGCTTTTGGGTGCGAGGGCATAGAAGAGGCACGGCACTCCAAGGAGCGAGAACGCCGCTACTAACACCCAACGAGCGCGCACGCGGTTCATCACCCACGGCATCTGCAGCTGCGTCGCAACCGCCGGGAAGTAAAAGCATCCCGTCACGAGACCAGCAGCGCTCGAGCCACCACTACGTCCCGCAACCACAGGCAGCACCGACACAAGCCCGGTGGTGTTCGTGAACAGCAGGAAGACGCCTGCGAGCACGAACACGAGGTCACGGGTCCAGAGGCGCTCGCCTTCCACCCGTGGAGTCTGACGCACTCCCAAAGTGCTGTGGGGTTCAGCGCTCACGACCGTTGTAGACTCGGCTGTCGCGCTGGCGAGACACCCAGCAGACACGAGCGAGGGAGGCAGGCATGACGATCGTCGTAACCGTCAGAATCGAGGCGACGCTCGAGCAGCTTGCCGCGGCCGATCGCGCTGAACCAGGCCTGTACGACGAGATCATCGCCCTCGCGTACGAGCATGGGATGCTCTCCCACCGTCGCGTCTACCGGGACGGTGCTGTGATGGACATCGATGAGTGGCCGAGCGAAGAGGCGCGCGAGGCGTTCCGTGCGGACGCTCAGCCCCTGCTTGCCCGGATGGGTGTCGCCCGCGGCACGAAGCCAAGCGCGGCCGAGGTGTGGCGCGATATGCCTGGGTCAAGCCACTGAACAGCCGTCCCGATCCGCTCGATGAGTCGAAGCTCGGCGAGGTCGTCGTGAACGGCATTCGCACCCGGACGTATGTCGCTGGCCCCGCGGGCGCACCAACGATCGTGCTTCTCCACGGCGGCGACTTCGGCCACGACACGGCTCTCGACTGCTTCAGCTTCGTGCTGCCTCTGTTCGCGACGCGCTACCGCGTTGTCGCATTCGATCGACTAGGGCAGGGGTACACCGACAATCCACCCGACGACACGGGCTTTACGATCGACGCACTGATGGCGCACACCCATGCGGTGCTCGATCTGCTGTGCCCGGAGCCGGTTCATCTCGTTGGGCATTCGCGCGGTGGCTTCGTCGCAACCCGCGTGGCAATCGAGCGCCCCGCCCGTGTTCGCTCGCTCACGATCGTCGACAGCAACACAACAGCGCCCGAAGATCCCTCGTTTCCAAGTGGCCGCTTCTATCGCGAGCTTGAAGCCCGGATGCCACCGGGACCGCCATCGCTCGCATCAGTACGTGTCGAACCCGAGGCGCAGGCCTACGACCAGACGAGCGTCACTGCAGAGTTCCTCAGCCGCATGCTTGCGATCGCGCAGCTCCCGATTCGCGAGGAGGGCGCTCGCCGGCTCGCGACAGCTGACGGAGAGATCTGGCGTCCGAGCCTCAACGTTCGCCGAGAAGAGACCCTCCACATCTTTGACGAGCGTGGGCTCGACGTCCCCACGTTGATCCTTTGGAGTCGCGACGACCCTTCCGCCCCGCTGCGCCTCGGGTACGCGCTGTACGAACGGATCGCGCCGAAGACAGCCGATGCCCGCCTGCACGTACTCAACCGCTCGGGGCATTACCCCTTTCGCGACCGACCCACGGAGTTTGTTGCAGCGGTCGAGTCGTTTATCGAAACCTGCACATAGTTCGAACAACCGGTATCGGACTGGAAAACACACCGTAAAGAGTTCGCAGAAATCCTCCGGGGCTCACACCACTTCCGGTACACCTTTCTGCACGAGGTCTTGTCGAGCGCCAGCGGCAAGCTTGGAAAGCCGGTAGAGTGCCTAGCGAACCGCGCGACGCAGTCGTGGTTCATGGCTATGAGGCCTCGGAGAGTACTCCGGGGCCTTTTTCGTTTCTGCGAGGAGGTACGGCATGTCGATTCAGAACACCCTTGTCCCGCGGCTTCGAGCAGGCGTCTCGGTCACGTCCCGCTCAGCCGAATACCTCCGCGCCCAGACCGAGACGATCTTTGTGCCAAAACGAATCGAGACCCCTGCATTGTCGAATGACGGTCAAGAACCGACCCTACGCCTTGGCTTTGTCGGCACGTTCCCGCCAACCAAGTGCGGAATCGCCACCTTCACTGCGTCGCTGTCGACGGCGATGGCTGATTCCGACCAGGTCGGGATCGTCAGTTGCGTCGAGGCTGCAAACGTTCTCGACCATCCCGACGGCGTGGTCGCCGAGTGGGTTCGCGATGATCCCGCGTCGCTCGAGGAGACCGCGAAGGTTCTGAACACCTACGACGTTGCGGTGATCCAGCACGAATTTGGCATCTTCGGTGGTGCCGACGGCGAGGACGTTCTCGCCCTCGTCGACCGCCTTGAGGTGCCGTTCATCCTTGTCCTCCATACGGTGCTGCCAAATCCGTCGCCAAACCAGCGGCGGATCCTGGAAGAGCTTTCGCAGAAGGCTGCGATCCTTGTCGCGCAGTCGGCCGTCGCACGCGATCGATTGCTGGAGGTGCACGATGTCGCGCCCGAGCGCGTCGTCGTGATCCAGCACGGTGCCCCTGCCAACCTCGGCCCGCAGAAGCCGCCGTCGGCAACGCGCCGGCCAATCATCCTCACCTGGGGCCTGATCGGGCCGGGCAAGGGCATCGAGCACGCAATCGATGCTGTCGCCCAACTCGCAGATCTCGATCCGCTGCCGCAGTACGTGATCATGGGCCAGACCCACCCGAAGGTCGTCGAGCATTCCGGTGAGGCGTACCGCGAGTCGCTCTTTGCTCGTGTGGATGCGCTCGGTGCCGACAAGCTCGTGACGTTCAAGGATGGCTACCGCGACACGGCTGGCATCTTGGCGGAGGTTCAGGAAGCCGACATCATTCTGCTGCCATATCTCTCGCGCGAGCAGGTCGTTTCGGGCGTCCTCGTCGAAGCGATTGCATCGGGCAAGCCCGTTGTGTCGACCGCCTTCCCTCACGCCGTGGAACTCCTCGCGGAAGGGTCAGGCATCGTCGTGCCGCACGAAGACCCCGACGCCTTTGCGGCGGGCCTTCGGACGCTGCTCACCGACCCGGACGCGGCACAGGCCGCTGCCGAGACGGCGCGCCGTCAAGCTCCGACCCTCTTCTGGGAGAACGTCGGCGCCGAGTACGTGCGCATCGCGGCGCAGGTTGCCGTCCCAAAGCGCGGCGTGTCGCTCTGATCCTTTCAGAGCCATCGTTCGATCACATCCTCGCCTTCACCGACCCGAATGGCGTCTTTGAGCACGCCCTCGGTTCGGAGGCGCGGATCGAGCACGGGTACTGCACCGATGATGTCGCGCGAGCGCTCATCGTTGCGTTGCGTGAGCTCAGCGAACGAACCGACCTCAGCGATCTGATCGAGATCTGCATCACCTATCTCGAAGGGGCACACCAGCCCGACGGTCGCTTCCTCGACCGACGGTCGGCCCCGAACGGCGAATGGCTGCCCATGCTCGGCTCCGACGACTCAAACGGGCGGGCGTTGTTCTCTCTCGGGTGCGCCGTGCGCGCAGGCGGAACCTACGCCGAGCGTCTGCGACCGCTGTTCGACGTCACCGCGACAGCCTTCGAGTCGACAGCCCCTCGCGCCAACGCATGGGCGATCCTCGGCGCAGCCGAGGTACTCAAGGTGCATACCGGCGACCCGATCGCGACGAGCCTCATCCATCGCTGCATTCCTCGCCTTGGCACGACGCGGCTGAACCCCGTGTGGCCATGGCCGGAAGATCGGCTCGCGTACGACAATGCACGCTTGCCGCAGGCACGCATTGCGGCGGGACGCGCGCTCGGTGACGTCGACCTCGTCGAGGAAGGCCTCGCGCTTCTCACCTGGCTCGCGAACGTCGAGACGAACGACGACCACTTCAGCTTCACTCCTCACTCCGGCTGGGCGCTCGACGAACCGCGCCCGGGCTTCGACCAGCAGCCGATCGAAGCAGGATCAATGGCCGATGCCTGCGCAGAGGCGTTTGCCGCAACGGGAGACCCACGGTGGAACGAGCTCACTCAGCGCGCCGCCGCATGGTTCTTTGGGCAGAACGACACGGGCGCGATGCTGTTCAACCCGCAGACCGGTGGTGGCCGCGACGGACTTGAAGCCGACGGCTGCAACGAGAACGAAGGTGCCGAGTCGACCCTCGCAGTGATTACGGCCCTTCAGGCCGCGCGCAGAACTCAGACAGCTTTGCGCAACGCGGCGAGCACAACCTCGGTCTCAAGCACCGCGGCACCAATACACCGGTCCGCAGCACCGTAGGTGAGGTAGATCGTGCCATCAGACCGTGGAATCGCACCCTGCACGAAAACGACGTTGTCGACATCGCCGTGGCGCTCCCACTCAAGCTGCGGACGCATGATCGGTAGCTCCAGACGGGACTTGATTTGACCGGTGTCGTAATCGAGCAGCGCGACCTTCGTCGTGTAGTGCGTGTCGCCCCCGCGCTCGTGGTAGATGAGCAGCAAGCCGTCTTCGGTCACGATCGGCGGAGCGCCCGCGCCAACGCCGAGCGAATCCTGCGCCGGCTCAATGATCACGTGCTTGTCGATCTCGGCGAGATGACGCTCCCAGTAGCCGGCGGGCGGATCGAGCATGTCGTCCAGCGAGTCGAAGATCGCAAGCTGCATGTTCGGGTAGATGCGGTGGATCAGCGCGACGCGGCCACCGCTCAGGTTGAAGACGATCCCGTCCTTGTCGGGCTCACCTTCCGGCCCAACCACCCGGTTGTGGATGCCGTCGAGCGCGAAACGACCGCTGTCGTAGGTGAGCAGGTCTACACCGATGCGCCAGTACGAGCCCGGCTTCGGGTCGGGCAGGTTGGTGTAGGTCATCACCCAACGGGCCTCACCACGCGACTCGACGAGGTGCACACGCGCATCCTCGTAACAGTTCACACCCTCGCTCGAAGCGCGGGCGATCACCTGCTGGAACTCGAAGGTTTGGCCGTCCCGCGAGGTGAACACCAGGATGTCCGAGACGTAGTCGAGGAAACGCGCGCCGCTACCGGGATTGCGGTAGTAATGGTCGCGAACTCCACGAGCGAACACGTGGTAGAGCCCATCATGGAAGACTGCTCCCGCGTTGAAGATCGGCCCGTAGCCTGCGACGCTGCCGTACTCGATGACCGGCATGTCGGAAACGCGACGCACCGGAATGGTGCGATCGAGGATTCCATCGGGATTCTCGTGAAAGCTGCTCATCAGGAATGCGGCAGTGTAGACGCCGCCTCGGAGTACGCACCGCTGTATCGAAATGGCAGCGGCGCATGACACCGGAGCTCTTCCACCGGTACGACGGCAATCCGGTGCTGCACGCGTCGAACTGGCCTGTCCCGACAGGGGCAGTGTTCAACCCGGCGGCCGTGCAGGTTGCGGGCGAAATGCTGCTGCTCGTTCGGGTCGAAGCTCGCTCGGGACGCTCGCATCTCGCCGTTGCGACGAGCGCCGACGGACTCACCACCTGGGCGATCGACGAGGCCCGCGCACTCCACCCCGACATCTCGCTTGTCGCTGAGCGCTATGGCATTGAGGATCCGCGGATCACAGAGCTCGAAGGGGAGTACGTCATCACGTACACGGGCTACTCGGAGCTTGGCCCGCTCGTCTGTGTCGCCACGACCAAAGACTTCCGTACCTACAAGCGACACGGAGTGGTGCTGCCGCCAGAGAACAAGGACGCCGCGTACTTCCCCCGGCGTTTTGACGGGCAGGTCGCACTCATCCATCGCCCAGTAGCTGGCGGCACCGCGCACATCTGGATTGGCTTCGGCCCCGACCTCGTACACATTGGCGAGCACGCGCCGTTGATGCTCACGGGGCCAGGCGGACATTGGGATGGTTCAAAGATCGGGCTCGGCCCGCCACCGCTCGAGACTGACGCAGGCTGGCTGATCTGCTTCCACGGCGTCCGCGAGACTGCCGCCGGCGCGATCTATCGCGTCGGCCTGGCGCTGCTCGACCTCGACGATCCGCGTCAGGTGATCGCGCGATCGGAGAACTGGGTGCTCGGCCCACGCGAGCCATACGAACGTGTCGGCGACGTCGGCAACGTCGTGTTCCCCTGCGGCTGGACGGTTCTCGAAGACGGCGACACCGTGCGTCTCTACTACGGCGCCGCCGACACCTGCGTGTGTGTCGCAGACGCGAGCTTGCGCGACCTCCTCGCGCATCTCTCCCCCGCTGCGTAGCCGCAGCGGCGATCCATACCGAACCCATCCGGCAGGGCGCCGCGATTGCCGCTTGAATAGAGTCGTCATGAGGGTTGGCGACACCCGCACGCGCCACTCAACCTCGCACCCGAGCGGACGATTACAGGCACCGTAATGCGTCCCTCCACATCGACGCCGCGGGCGCTCCTGGCCTGGGCACTCGTTCTCGCTGGCTTCGCGGCTGTCGCTGTCTGGCTCGCTGGCCCGTCCGGGCACCGAGCGTTCGTTGTCAACGATGGAGCTGCGCTCGCATTTCTCACCATTGCCTGGATCGTCGGGCGACGGACGAGCTTCCGCTCTGCACCGTTCTGGTTCCTCCTCGCCGCCTCAACGTGGGCGATCGGAGACACAACGTGGGACGCAATCGACTGGTCGGGCCACGCGGCCCCATTCCCATCACCCGTCGATGCCCTGTACCTGAGCGGCTACGTGCTCGTTGGCATCGCATTCGTCGTGGGCTGGCGCCACCTGCTCGGCGCACTGCTCGACAGCGCGATCGTCGGTACCTGTGCCGGAATGTTCCTCTGGGCGATCGCTCTCGATCCCGCCCATGCCACCAATGAAGACCCAACGAATGCCGTCGTCGGGATGCTCTACCCGACTCTCGACTTGATCGTCCTGGCGATGCTCGGGCAGCTCGCGTTGCTGCGGTGGCGCGAGAAGAACTTCGCACTCATTGCCTACACCGGTGGGATGGCGCTGTTCCTGATCTCCGACAGCGTGTACTCCCGCGGACAGTTGCTCGGAACGTATGGGGCGCACAGCATCGGCAGCGCCGGTTGGCTGCTCCTCTTCGCGCTGTGGGCCGCGGCAGGGATCCATCCTTCCGCCCAGTCGATGAGTTCCACAAGCGAGCTTCGCATGACCAACAAGCGCCTCGCAGTGCTTGGCGGGAGCACGCTCCTGATCCCCGCCGCCATGGCGGTGCAGCAGCTCCAAGACGCCGTCGACATCTGGGTAACGATTGCCGCGGCGACGCTACTGATTCTCTTCACGTTCTCGCGTGTGTGGCTGATCTTCTCTGACCTTCGCGCGCGCGAGTCGGCACTTGGTCAGACGAGCGCCCAGCTCCGAACGCTCATCGACACCGCGCCTGTCGCCGTCATCGCTGCCGACACCGAGGCGCGGATCACGATGTGGAACAAGACCGCCGAGCAGATGTACGGCTACACCGCTGCTGAGGTGATCGGGAAGCACACGCCGCTCCGAGCGTCCGAGTCGGCCGACGAGGTCATGGGCGACTTCCGTGAAGGCAACCGCCTCTCGCGTGAAGTCGTTCGCCGACGGAAAGACGGCACGGAGCTTCAGGTGATGGCCGTCGCCTCACCGGTCACCGACGAGGCGGGTCGACTCCGCGGCGTCTTCACGATCCACGTCGACCTCAGTGAGCGCAACGAGCTAGAGGAGAAACTGCGGCACGCACAGAAGCTCGAAGCGGTCGGGCAGCTCGCAGGGGGTGTTGCGCACGACTTCAACAATCTCCTCACCGCCATCTCGGGCTACGCGGAGCTTGCCTACCTCAAAGCGGAGGGCGACCCCGACCTGCAATCGGAGATCGAGCAGATCTCTCGTGCTGGCGATCGCGCCGCGGCGCTGACCCGCCAGCTCCTCGCTTTCAGCCGCAAGCAGGTCCTTACACCGAAGGTGATCGATGTGAACGCGCTCGTCATCGACGTCAGCGCAATGCTGAGCCGTGTGATCGGAAGCCACATCACGCTTACGACAGACCTATGCGAGGGCGAATGTCCGATCCTCGCCGACGCAACGCAGATTGAGCAGGTGTTGATCAACCTGACGGTCAACGCACGCGACGCAATGCCAAACGGTGGAACGCTTTCGATCGTCACAGCAACCCGGGCCACCGATGCGGGCGAGCAGGTCGTGCTCTCGGTCGCCGATACAGGTACGGGGATGGATGAAGAGACGCAGACCCGCATCTTCGAGCCGTTCTTTACGACGAAGGACGTCGGGAAGGGCACAGGACTCGGCCTGGCAACCGTTTACGGCATCGTCAACCAGACGAGCGGCACGATCGCGGTCGAGAGCGAACTCGGCGTCGGAACGACGTTTGAGATCGCGTTCCCGGCGGCCGTTGGCGACGCCCCCTCCGTTGCGCTCGACCGACCTGCAACGCACGGTGATGAGCGCGTTCTGCTTGTCGAGGACCAGCCGGCGGTGCTCTCGCTCACGGCGCGGATGCTTGCCGAGTACGGCTACACCGTCGTCTCAGCCCCCGACGGGAGCCTGGCAATCGAGATCGCGTCACGCGAACGCTTTGACATCCTCGTCACCGACGTCGTCATGCCTGGCCTCAATGGCAGGGAGCTCGCGCAGGCGATCGGGGCGCTCCAGCCTGAGATTGCCGTGCTCTTTACTTCGGGGTATCCCGACCAGGATCTTGAGAGCCGAGACATCGTTGGCGCGGTCTCACTCCTGCGCAAGCCGTACACCGCTGAGGTGCTCGCCGGAGCTGTCAGGAATACGCTCGGTCTTCGGTCGCCCGCCCTCAGCCCAACGCCCTTGGCGTAGACCCCGCGTGACAGCCGCGTGTTGTACCTTGGGGATATGCGCCCAAGTACACGCCCGATCGTCCTTCCTTGTCACGGCGGATCGACGCCAGCGGGCCGCGCGAACGTCATGGCGGAATCGCTGGTTGCGACCGGTGATGCCGATCTTGGGGACAGCCTGGACGAGATCGTCGCCGCCGCACGTGGTGGCCGCTCGGTCGTCACGCTCGATGGCTGCGCATCGGCGTGCGGCGCGCGCCTCCTCGAAGCCCGCGGAATCGCTCCGACAGTCGAACTCGACCTAGGCCGCGTCAACGACGCCGACCTTGCGCTGATCACCCCGCAGCGACTCGGTGACCTCGGGGCGCGAACCGAACCAAGCCGCCGCGCAAAGCGACTGTCGCGGCTAGAGAGCGGCACCGACGCAGCAGCGCCGGGTCGCGCCCACTCGACCGACGACTACCTGTTGGCACTCGACTCGCTCACGACGTTGCGTGTCGAGTGCGGTGCACTGATCGCCGATGCACCGACGCTCGCGTCGCACGTATCGCACGCACTCCATGTTTCGCGTCCGACGGCAGGAGAGACGCTCGCACGCCTCGAGCGCGAGGGGTACGTCGAGCGCAACGCGCACAAGGAGATCCTCCTCACCGCATACGGACGCGCCCAGGCCGATCGCGTGATTCGCGCGCAGCGGATCCTCGAACGGTTTGTCACAGACATCCTGAGCTACACCGCGGAAGAGAGCTATGAGCGCGCACGCGAGATCTCGCCCGGTTTCGACGCCGAAGCGCTTGAGCGTGTCTATGGCGCGCTTGGCCAGCCGACGATGTGCCCGCACGGCTGGCCGATCGATGCGGCGGAAGGCAGAGCAACTGCCCGCGAGCTGACAGCTCTCTCTGCCGCAGCGCCAGGCGACCGGATCGTGGTCGACCGGCTCGAAGAGAGCGCTCGCACCCGTCTGCCGGTGCTGTTTGCCGCAGGCCTCAAGCCCGGCCGTGAGATCACCGTCACCGACGTCGACCATGCCCGAGGAACGCTTGCACTCGCCTTCGACGGCACCACGGCGATCGTTGAAATTGACGATGCTGCCGGCGCGTTCGTCCGCTCCTCCTAGAACCGCAGCCGCAGCCCCAATCCCAGGTAGGTTGACGTTCGGCATGGGCGAAATGCGCAGCACGCGTTGGTTTGGCGGCAAGGACATCTCGGGGTTCATTCACCGGGCGTCGATGCATGCCGAAGGAATCTCGAAGCTCGCGCTCGACGGGCGCCCGATCGTCGGGATCTGCAATTCGTGGTCTGAGCTTGTGAACTGCAACCTGCACTTCCGCGGGCTCACCGAGTCGGTGAAGCGCGGCGTGCTGCTTGCCGGCGGGCTCCCACTGGAATTCCCTGCAATGTCGCTTGGCGAGAACCTGATGAAGCCGACCTCGATGCTCTTCCGCAACTTGATGGCGATGGACGTCGAGGAGTCAATCCGCTGCTACCCGTTCGACTCGGTGGTGCTGCTTGGCGGCTGCGACAAGACTGTCCCTGCCCAGATCATGGCGGCAGTGAGCGCTGATCTCCCAGCGATCATGGTGACCGGTGGCCCGTCACAGCCAGCGTGGTTCCGTGGGCGCCAGCTTGGCGCGGGAACCGACCTCTGGCACTACCTTGCCGAGCTCCGCGCGGGCCGCATGACGCAGGAGGAGTTCGACGAGCTCGAGGCTGCAGCCACCCCAAGCTTTGGCCACTGCAACGAGATGGGGACTGCGTCGACGATGACGTCGATTGTTGAGGCGCTTGGCATGGCGCTTCCCGGAACTGCTTCGATCCCCGCCGTCGAGGCAGGACGCGGCCGGGCGGCCGAGGAGACAGGTATCCGCGCGGTTGCTCTCGCGCACGAAGGACTGCGGCCGTCGCAGATCGTTACTGAGAAGTCGCTCGACAACGCGGTCACCCTGCTGATGGCACTTGGAGGTGGCACAAACGCCGTTATCCACCTGCTGGCGATCGCAGGGCGCGCGGGAGTGCCGCTCACGCTTGATCGCTTCCATGAGATCTCTCGTCGCACGCCCGTGATCGCGAACGTCCGCCCCTCGGGCGAGCACCTCGTTGAGCACCTCTACCACGCAGGCGGCATCCGAGCCGTTCTCAAAGAGCTGCTTCCGTTGCTCCACGGTGACGCACTCACAGTGACCGGCCGCACCCTCGCCGAGGAGGTCGAGGGTGTCGAGGTGCTCGACCGTAACGTCATCTTCCCGCTCGACAAGCCGCTTGCGACTGAAGGTGGCATTACGACATTGCGCGGCTCACTTGCACCCGGTGGCGCGATCATCAAGCGTTCGACGGCGTCGGCCGAGCTGATGCGTCATCGCGGCCCAGCCCTGGTGTTTGAAGATGTCTACGACGTTGCCGAGCGCATTGACGACCCGGATCTGCCAGTCACACCCGACACGGTGATGGTGCTGCGCAACACCGGGCCAAAGGGCGGCCCCGGCATGCCTGAGTGGGGTCAGCTGCCGATTCCCAAGAAGTTGCTCGAGCAGGGCGTGACTGACATGGTGCGTATCTCCGATGCCCGGATGAGCGGCACCGCGTTCGGAACCGTCGTGCTGCACGTCTCACCTGAGTCGTATGCGAATGGCCCGCTGCGTGCGGTTCGCGACGGCGATCCGATCGTGCTCGATGTCGAGGCAGGCAGGCTCGATCTTGACATTCCTGCCGAAGAGATCACCCGCCGCATCGAGGAACTCGGCCCGCCCAAGCCGCGGTACAGCCGTGGCTATGGGCGCATGTACGTCGACCACGTGTTGCAGGCTGACGAAGGCTGCGACTTCGACTTCCTCCGCGCCGTGCCAGGCGAGGAGCCGCAGACACTGCCGTACGGTCTGCTCACTGGCTCCATCGGCGGCTGGTAGCCGCTTCCCGCGTTAGATCGCGGGGTCGGCGAGCGAGCCAGCGATTGCGTCGGCGAGCCACGCTCGAAGATACGGCGCAAACGACGGGCGCACGAGAATCCTGAACGCGCTGGTCTCGTGCCGGACGAGGATCACCTGCGCCCGCGCGAGCAACGTCTGAGCACAGTCGCCAACCGGGAATGCCGTCTCGGCGAGATCAAGACCGCACCCCGAAGCGAGAACATCCAGCGTGTTTGGCCCGGAAAGATCAAGAGCGAGACGGTTGGCCGAGACATCAACGGCGGCCGCAGCGGTCGCGAAGTCGGACTCACGTCCGCCGATCACCAGCCATTCGTCGGGCCCAAGCCAGATCGCGGTGTTCCCGTCGACGACCGCGGTCGTGTTCGGAACGGTCGGGAATCCTGCAGGTGCAGTTCCGCGCACGGAGATTTGCGACGCGAGCGGTGTCTCGACAAACGACGTCACGCAGCCTCCTCCGGATCGCCGTCGCGACGAGCGTTCTCGGGATCAACGAGCACCGACGAGACGACCGTCGCCTTGATCACGCGATCGCCAAGCGGTGCGAAGACCGTCTCGCCTAGCCGGTTGCGGCCGTCCTTGACGAGCCCCAACGCGAACGTACGACCGAGCGCGGCGCTGCGATAGCTCGACGTGACGTGCCCAAGCATCGGAACGGGGATCGGAACGTTCGGGTCGGCCACAAGCTGCGCTCCCTCGGGAACGAGCTCGTTCGGATCGACGGGGAGCAGGCCAACGAGGTGCTTGCGGTCCAGCCTCGACGTATCGGGCCGCGCAAACGAGCGCATCCCGATGAAGTCGTCCTTCTTCTTCGACACGACCCACTCCATCCCGAGATCCTGCGGGGTGATCGTTCCGTCGGTCTCCTGGCCGATGATCGGAAAGCCCTTCTCGGCTCGCAACACGTGCATCGTCTCGGTGCCGTACGGCGTGACGTCGCCGGCAGCCGCAATCGTCTCCCAAAGCGCAAGCCCCGAACGACCGTCGACATTGACCTCGTAGGCAAGCTCGCCGGAGAAACTCACCCGGCAGACGCGAGCTGGGATCCCTGCAACCACGCCTTCGCGGATCGCCATGAACGGGATGGCCTCGCGGCTGAGATCGATGTCGGTCAGCTGCTGCAGGAGCGCGCGCGAGGCGGGACCGACAACCGCGACAGTCGCCCATTGCTCCGTGACCGAGGTGAGCCACACGCGCAGCTCGGGCCACTCGGTCTGCAGCCACTCCTCCATCCACGACAGCACCGGAGCGGCGTTACCTGTCGTCGTCGTGGCGATAAAGCGTTCCTCACCGACACGCATGACGACGCCGTCGTCGAAGACCATGCCGTCGGCTTTGCACATCACGCCATAACGGCACATCCCAACGGCGAGCGTGCTCATCAGGTTCGTATAGATGCGGTCGAGGAAGACGCCCGCGTCCGGCCCCTGCACATCGATCTTGCCAAGCGTGGAAGCGTCCATCATCGCCACCGAATCACGCGCGGCGGCGCACTCACGCAGCACTGCCTCGTCCATCGATTCGGCGCCAATAGGGAAGTACCGTGGGCGCTTCATTGCCCAACATCCTCAAAGATCGCGCCGTGCGCGACGTGCCAGGCGTGCATCGGTGTCTCGCGCTTCGGGTCGAACAGCTCACCCCGGTTCCGGCCCGCAAGTGTTGAGAACGACACCGGGACAAATGGGGGTCTGAAGCTCGACGTTCCAAGGTCAGCGAGTGGAACGCCGATGATCTCGGCGGCGGCGCCCATCGCGATCACACCCGACGTCTTGCCCTGATCCGACGCCGTACCGATCAGCGTGAACCGCTTGAGGTGCTCAGCTCGGCGAAGGCCCGCACCGATCCCGCGCCGAAGCTCGGCCAGATCGGCATCACGCTCGAGATCAAGGAACGTCACGGTCTCGTCGCCGCCCGTCAGCCACACGGGAGAAACGTCGGGGAGGCCGGCTCCCGCCGCGCTGCCAACAACCTCGACTCCGTCGAGTTCGCCCGTTGGGATGAACGCGGCGATCTTGTCATCCCACTGCACCTTGCCGCCGCGATGGCTCCACAGATTCAGGCTCGGGTTCCAGCCACCGGACACAGCAAGAACGTCGCACGCGATCGTCGATCCATCATCGAGCACCACACCTTCGAGCCGTTCGGCGCCGAGCGTGTCAACGACACGGCGACCCGAGCGGGCATCAACCGTCGCGACGGCATCAGGGAACGCGAGCGTCGAATCGTTCGTCGTGTAGACCACGACCCGAGCCCCGCCGAGGTCGTAGCGGCAGGCCGCGCTTGCGAGCATCACGCCAGGCCTGTCGTTGTTCGGGAACGCAATTGGCCGCTCCACAGCGCCTGTTGCGATGACAATGCGCTTAGCGCGGATATGCCAGACGCGACGGTCGCGCTCGACGGCGACGACGTAGTTCCCGTCATACAGCCCGACAGCCGTGGTGCGCGTGAGTACGCGAAGACCCTGCGTCGAGTCGGAGGTAAGCGCGCTGTGCGGGCTCGCCTCAAGCACGATCACGCGACCGCCGCCCGCCTCGGCGGCAGCAACTCCCGCTGCGCCACCACCGATCACGAGTGTCTCGCAGTGGACGTACCGCGCGTCGTACCACGTGTCGTCGGACGCTTCAAAGATGCGGCCCTTGCCTTTCAACGGCTCAGCGACGAGTCCATCCGTAAGCTCGACAAGCGTCGCGCGCTGAAGTGGCTTTGGCCCGATCTGAACAAGCGCGTTCGGCTCTTCGTCCGCCCAGCCAAAGACGCCGCGCGGCCGACCCAGACCGATGCTCGCGAAGCCCCCGCGCACCCCGTGCCGCACCAGGGCAGCAGCGAGCGTCTCGCCGTCACGCCCCTCGTACTCGGTGCCAGCGAACGTGAATCTCATGGCAGAAAGTCGTTGGTCGCCGTGTCACGAATAGCGTCGAACCAGCGTCGGCAACCCTGCGCATGAACCCAGCGTTCGGCGAAACGGCCCTTCGGGTTCTCACGGAAGAACACAAACGTCCCCCACTGCTCATCGGAAAGCGCTGACGGCTGCTTCGGATACGCCACGCCCGCCTGTCCGCCATACGAAAACTCGGTCTCGTCGCGTGGCCCACACCACGGGCAGGTGATCTGCAACATCAGTGGGCCACCGCGGCTGCGCCATGCTCGTCGATCAGCGCGCCCGTCGTGAAGCGCTCAAGCGAGAAGGGCTCATTGAGCGTGTGTGCTTTCCCATGCGCGAGTGTCCAGGCGAAGACCCAGCCCGATCCTGGCGTCGCCTTGAAGCCACCCGTCCCCCAGCCGCAGTTCACGAAGAGCCCCTCAACGGGGGTCGCGCCGATGATCGGCGACGCGTCGGGGCACACATCGACGATCCCACCCCAGGTTCGCAACACGCGCGCCTGCGCGAAGATCGGAAAGAGTTCGAGCGCCGCCGAGAGCTGATGCTCGATCACATGGTTCGAGCCGCGCTGCGTGTACGAGTTGTAGGCGTCAATACCCGCGCCCATGACGAGCTCACCCTTGTGCGCCTGGCTGACATAGACGTGGACGGCGTTTGACATGACGACGGTGTCGAGCACCTGCTCGTAGAGATCAGAGACGAGCGCCTGCAGCGGGTGGCTCTGGATCGGCAACTCAACACCCGCGTACTTCGCGAGCACCGATGAATGCCCAGCGGCGACGAGGCCAATCCGCCCAGCGGCGATCCGACCCTGGGTCGTCTTGACGGCGACAGCGCGGCCACCCTCGACCTCGATCCCGGTCACCTCGCAGCCTTGGATGATGTCAACGCCGAGCGCGTCAGCGGCACGGGCGAAGCCCCAGACGACCGGTTCATGCCGGGCAATGCCACCGCGGCGCTGCAATGTCGCACCGAGCACGGGGTACCGCGCGTCAGGCGAGACGTTCACGATCGGGCAGAACTCATTGACGTCATCGGGGTCGAGCCACTCAGCGTCAACGCCGTTCAAGCGGTTCGCGTTCACGCGGCGCTGGCCCTCGCGCACATCGCCCAGCGAATGAGCCAGGTTCAGGACGCCGCGCGGGTCGTACAGGACGTTGTAGTCGAGATCTTCGCTGAGCCCCTCCCAGAGCTTCAGCGAGTGCTCATAGATCGCGGCGCTCTCATCCCAGAGGTAGTTCGACCGCACAACGGTCGTGTTCCGCGTGGCGTTGCCACCACCGATCCACCCCTTTTCGATCACCGCGATGTCGGTGATCCCGTGATTCTTCGCCAGGTAGTAGGCCGTGGCGAGGCCGTGACCGCCAGCTCCGACGATCACGACCTCGTACGACGATTTCGGTTCCGGATTCCTCCAGAGAAAGTCGGGATGACCTTCCCGCAAGGCCGCTACTTCACCTCGTTCCGCAACGTGCCGATGCCGTCGATCTCGATTTCGACGACGTCACCGGGGCGCAGGGTGATCTTGGGATCGCGGAAGACACCGACACCTTCAGGCGTGCCGGTGAGGATCAGGTCGCCCGGCTCAAGCGTGATCACGGCCGAGACGTACTCGATCAGCTTCGGCAGGCGGAAGATGAGGTTTGCGGTGCGCGAGTCCTGGAGCGTCTCGCCGTTCAGCCGCTGCTGCACGCGCACGTCAGACGGGTCGAACTCCGACGCCGGAACGATC
>CAIWTI010000182.1 GCA_903915545.1 uncultured Actinomycetes bacterium
AGCACCGACGTCTTGCCGGTGCCAGCACCCGCCGAGACGAAGACTTCGCCACGTGCCTCGACGGCCTCGATCTGGCGGTCGTTCATCACGAGTGAGCCTGCCGACACATCGTCCAGAGGTCGCACCAAGGCGGGCACTCCCCGCCCTTCGGATCGAGCGCCACATCGCCGTGTCGGATCCGCTGGGCGTACTCCCGCGCGCGTTCACGCGCCGTCTCGACCTGCCCCCAGAACGCCTCCTCGTCGAGGTAGTCGTGCTTGCTGAAGCCGGGCAGATCTTCGCTCGACTCGGCGCGCAGCATCCCCCGTGTCGCGCGTGCACCGGCGAGTGAGCGGTACACGCCACCGAGAGGCTCGATGCCAACAAGATCGCGGAGCACCAGCATGTACAGGGGGATCTGCAGCCGTCGCTCATCATCGATCTGGCGTGCCGAGAACGCGCCCTTGCCGGTCTTGTAGTCCTGCACGATGCCGCGCGCGCTGAAGGGATCGACGTCGATGCGGTCGATCTTTCCGCTCATTGCGAGCCCATCGCCAAGGTCGAGGCCGCGCTGCAACTCCGGCGCCGACCGCTCCGAGCCGAATCCCACCTCGAAGCGGCGCGGGAGGAATGCGACATCCGATTTCGCTTCGTCGTGCAGGAAGCGACGCATGTCGCGGCGGAGTGACTCGCGCAGCTCGGCAGCATCGACAGGACTCAGGTCGATCCGTACACCGCCCTGCAGCGCATCGGCCAAGCACCGCTCGAGCAGGTCGAGCGCGGCCGGCAGATTCTCGGGCGTGATGCGGTCGCTGCCGAGCTCCTTCGGAAGCATCGAGTAGAGCTTGTAGAGCGCCTGATGCGCCACGCTTCCGCGCAGCATCGCGTCGGCTTCGGCATCGACGGTCTGTGGGGCGACGAGCCGCTCGAAGAACCACGCCGAGGAGCAGTCGGCGAAGCGTTCAAGCTCGGTCGCGCCGAACGTCGACCGCGAGCCGAGCTGTGAGAGCACCGCGGCGTTCCGCAGCCGCGTCTCACGTTCGAAGGCACGCTGCGCGCGTCGCAGCCGCCGATCCCAGCCGTTCGAGTACGCGAGCGCTTCGGCAAGCTCGACCGTCTCGGAGTCAGCGGCAAGCCGCGCGAGCGCGCGCAAGCGCTCACGCTCGGTCGGTGCGGTGTCGAGCGGCCACGTCATCATCGCGAGCGACCGTCTCGTCGTCGCGCGAGCGACGTCCTCGGGGTCGAAGAGCGCCTTCACCTCGTCCAAGAATGGGCTGGCATCGCGAGGCGTTCCCTCGTCACTCGCCGCCTCACGCACGAGGAACAGCTTCTTCGTCGGACGCGTGCACGCGGTGTAGAAGAGGTAGCGATCGCGGCTTGCGGTGTCGGGCCGCTCGAGCCGTCGCCCGAGCGCCCGGCGTTTGTCGTCGTCGAGGAACGGCGAGGTACGCCCCCGGCGAGGAAGGGAGCCCTCTTCTAGGCCAAGGATGAAGACCGCCTCGAACGTCCGGGTACGCGAACGCAAGAGGTCGAGCACCGCAACGCGGCCACGCTCCGCGGCGGGCGGCCGAGGGAGCGTGCATCGCTCAAGCGCCGCCAACACGTCATCAGACGTGACCAGTTCGCCAAGGTCGAGCCACGCCTGAAGCTCGTTGAGCACTCCGAGCGCCGCGGCATGGGCTCGGAGGTCGACCCGCGCTGCCTCCCCCACGGGGGGCGTATCAAGGCGATACGCGAAGCGGAGCATCGCACCGACAAGCGCGATCGCACCGGCGACGGGAGTCTCCGCGTCACGGAGGTCGCGAAGCGCGACGAGCGGCGCCTCGCGCAGGCGCTCGGTCTCGGACTCAACCCGTTCGGCCGTATCGACGGCTCGTCCACGAAGACGCCCTTCAACGAAGTCGACATTCGTTCGGGAGACCCCCGAGAACGGCGACCGCATGAACGTGAAGAGCTCCCTGCGCGCCCCGCCACCCCACGCAAACCGCAGCAGCGCGAGCAACGCTTGCCCGAACGCGGTGGCAGCGAGACGCTCGGGCGACTCAATCGCGTACGGGATGCCGAGCGTTCCGAAGACCGTTTCGAGCGATGCGCGGTAGGAGTCGGGTGCGGGCGCGATCACACCGATCTGCTCCGGCGCCATGCCGTCGCGGATCAACCGGAGCACCTCTTCGCCAACGAGTTCGAGGGTGCCGCGAGCGCCGGCTCCTTCGAGGAAGCGAATCGCGCCACCGAGTTCACCGGTCGAGGGCTGCTCCGCGAAGAGCTGGCGCTCGAGATGGGCTAGCGCAGGCGCGTTCCATTCACCGGCGCGCGGCGGGAGCTCTTCAATCTTTCCGCCACCGAGCGAGGCGAGGTCTTCCATCGTGCGCTGAAGCGATGCAAACACGGCGCGGTTGGGCTCGTACGGCAACGACACGGTGACGTCGGCTCGGCCTGCGAGCGCCGAGACGATCGACCACTCGGCAGCCGTGAGATCTTCAAACCCGTAGGCAAACACGGGCTGCCCGTGCCACGCATCGAATTCGCTTTCGAGGCGGCGGACTGCTGCGAGGCGAATCAGTTCACGATCGCGGCGCCCGAGTTCAGCGAGGCGCGTGCGATATCCCGCGTAGAGCACTGCGAGGTCACCGTCGAGATCGCTCGGCTCGAGCAAGCCCGACTCAAGCTCAGCGATCGTCTGCGCCAGCGTTTCTGCGAACCCCGAGAAGCGAGAAGATCGACCGATCGCGGCGTCGGATGCAACGGCATCGGCGACGACGCGCCGCAGAACGAGAGCTCGTTGTGCGTCTGACAGAACCACGTCGCGAAACGGATCGTGCCCGGCGATGCGCGCGAAGAGATCGTCGAACGTTCCGATTGAGCCGCCGGTAAGGCACCCAACGCGCGCGAGCAGATCATGTTCGACGACTTCGACATCGGAACGGATGGGAACGACGAGGAACGGATCGCGATCGA
>CAIWTI010000183.1 GCA_903915545.1 uncultured Actinomycetes bacterium
GCGGTGAGGTGCACGGGGTCGACGAAGGAGTTGTTGTCGCCCTTGAAGGTGAAGACGCCGTCGTGGTCCGAGAAGATGCGGTGCATCACCGTCGTGTGGAGCGCCGGGCTCCAGTAGGTGACGACCTGGCCAACGTGGTACGAACCGGCCGCCCGGAGGATCGCGAGGTCGCCGGTGTGGAATCTCGGGAGCATCGAGATGCCCCGCGTGGCGACGAACGTCAGCTGCTTGGTGGCGAAGGCGATAATCCCCGCGAGCGCGACAACGCCTGCGACCGCGGCGGTCGCAAGCGAAGAGGGTCTGGAGATCGAGCGAAAAGCCATTGCGCTCCCACGGCGCAAAGGCGGGCCGGCAGATGCCGGCCCGCCTTTGACTGCGTTGTCGGTACTAGCTCACTGCGATGTTCGTTGCGGTAATCCCGGCGAGGCTTTGCCCGATGCCGGAGCCGCTGTTGGTGCATGCGTAGGTCGTGAATCCCGGTGATCCCGACGTGTAGGTGCCGGCACCGCAGGCGGTCGTTGAGGTCGGAGTACCGCTGACGGTGAACCCGACGACAGCAGCCGATCCCGAGGTGTCGCCGGTGGCGACGAAGGTGACGTCGTGGATCGTCGATCCATCGGAGCTCAATCCGTAGACGATCGAGGTAACGACAGCGCCAGAGACGTTCTGACTGCCGTAACCGACGGTCGTGTTTGAGTTGCTGAAGGTGTTGGAGTTCGTGAATGCCGTCGCCCCGAGTGCTGTCAACCCGAGGGCTCCTGCACCAACCGCGGCGACGAGCAACCGGCTCCTCATCTTTCTCCTGATGCTCATCGTTTGACTCCTTGTTCGGTTCGAATATGTCCACGCTGACGAATCGAACCCTTAGAACGTGGAATGCGATTCGCTGGTAGCTCTATCGTCCGATGTCACATTCGACTTAAGAGTTTTCGAACGATCGGTGCGTCCGGGTCGCTGGCAGGGATCGGTAGCGGGGGCGCAAGCGTGCGGGAGCGAGGTGCAGCTTTCCTTTGACCAGATCCCCGTGAACTGATCCACCCGTTGTGCGAGTCCAACGCCCAGGATTGGGCAGGAGGACCGCACAGTGAAAAGACGCCGGCACACCCCGGACCAGATCGTCCGCAAGCTCGCCGAGGCCGACAAGCTCCTCGGCGGTGGCAAGAGCATCGAGGAGGTCTGCCGCCACCTCGAGATCACCGAGTCGACCTTCCACCGGTGGCGGAACCAATACGGCGGGATGAAGGTCAACGACGCCAAGCGGCTCAAGCAGCTCGAGTCCGAGAACGCCCGGTTGAAGAAGCTCCTCGCCGAGGCTGAGCTCGACAAGTCGATGCTCAAGGAGCTGGCCGAGGGAAACTTCTGACCCCGAACCGACGGCGAGTGGCAGTGCTGCTGCTCGAAGAGCGGTTCGGGGTCTCTGAACGTCGAGCGTGCGCGGTCATTGGCCAGCCGCGTTCGACCCAGCGGCTCCCGGCGCCGGTCCCTTCCGATGACGAGATGGCGCTGCGGGCGTTCCTCAGGGAGTTCGCCGTCGCCCGTCCCCGATGGGGGTGGCGCCGCGCCCTCGTCGCGGCCCGTGACGCCGGATGGCGGGTGAACCCCAAGCGCATCCACCGTCTCTGGCGAGACGAGGGGCTGCGGGTTCCCTACAAGAAGCGCAAGAAGCGACTCGTCGGCATCGGCGTCACCACCGGAGCCTTCTGTCCCATCCGGCCGAACGTGGTCTGGTCGGCCGACTTCCAGTTCGACCAGACCCGAGACGGGAGAACGATCAAGATCCTGAACGTCATCGACGAGTTCACCAGAGAGGCGCTCGTCGCCGAGACCGACCGTTCGATCGATGCCGACCACGTCGTGCGCATTCTCGACAAGATCGCCGGCGAGCGGGGGTTCCCGAAGTACCTGAGGTTCGACAATGGCCCCGAGTTCGTGGCTTTTGCCATCGCGGACTGGTGTCGGTTCAACGAGTCCGAGACGATCTTCATCGACCCGGGATCGCCGTGGCAGAACGCCTGGGTCGAGTCCTACAACGGTCGGATGCGCGACGAGCACCTCAACGGCCAGCTCTTCGACACCCTCTTCGAGGCCCAGGTCCTCAACGAAGCGTGGCGCGTCGACTACAACGTCAATCGTCCGCACTCGGCACACGGCTGGAGATCACCGGCCGCGTTCGCCGCGGAGTGGAGTGTCACCCACCAACCATCACTCGCATAACGGTTGGATCAGGAATCGGGTCCCGGTCAACATCTCGGGCTGCTGTTGGCGACAGCCATGGCGCGTCAGCGAACGCTGAATCGTGCAGCCGCAGCCGGGTGACGCAATAACCCGCACGCTTAGAAGGGGTGGTTGATAAAGGCTTCGAGCTGGATGATGTTCGTCGTCGCCACAATCCGAGGAAGCCCCGTCTTGACAACGTGTACCGGGGCCGAAGATTCGCTGCCAAGTAGCTCTGCGATCACCGTCGACCGTACGTACTCTCCGTCGGCCGCATCTCTCACCCAGGCGTAGATATGGCCGATCGCCGCCGGCGTGACACCAGCGGATTTAAGCAGCGACTTGGTATGGATGATCGCGTACTTCGTCTGCAGATCGACCTCATCATCGATCTCGCTCGTTTCAAGGTTTCGACCGTACGTACCGGACGTGAAGAGGTACGGACCAGCTTTCGCGGCGATCGGCAAGGAGTTGTGCACACGATTGATTCCGCTGTGCCAGACACCGTGGATCGCATAGGTAGCTCTGCGACCGGAGACCGACCCCATCGCTTCAACCTGGATCACCTCGCCGTCGGGCAATCGACGGACGACTGAGTGGCGGCACGGACGGTCGGCCGGGAGCGGGAACATCTCCAGAAAGCACTCATTGACCCGCTCGCGCTCGCCGTGATCGCGGTACCACACGTACATGTGCGCGATCCCCGACGGCTCGGCCCCCGCCATGTCGAGAAGCGACCGCAGACGAACGAATGCATGGCGCGCTTGGGCGGTGGAGTCTTCGGAGATCTCGCCAGTCGGGTCTGCTCCGCTGAGTGCCGAGATGGTGAAGAAGTCTCCGCGCACAACGGCGGAGGGGAAGGAGTCTGCCGCGACACCTTCTTCGTAGATGCAAGCTACAGATGGACCGCGGGAGGCAACCACGGTGACTTCAAGCGCGCGTCCTTCTGGCAGATCCGATGACACAACGCTGACGGACGGACGACAGGTCGGATCGGGAAACTCAACGAGCCACGAGCGAACGAGAGCGTCGGTGTCCAGCGCCTCGGAGACCCAGAACTTCAGGTGCGCGACGTTTCCCAGATTCAAGTTGA
>CAIWTI010000184.1 GCA_903915545.1 uncultured Actinomycetes bacterium
CTGCAGGTCGAGCTCCTTGCGTGTACCGGCGTCGACGAGCGTGATGTCGCGGCCGCCCGACACGAACTTGCCGATCTCCTCGAGCGGCCGCTGCGTGGCCGAGAGCGCGATCCGTTGCGGCGGCGTGTGAGTGATCCGTTCGAGCCGCTCAAGCGACAGCGCGAGGTGCGAGCCGCGCTTGGTGCCGGCGAGCGCGTGGACTTCGTCGAGGATCAGCGTGTCGATCGTCCGCAGGCTCTCGCGCGCGGCCGAGGTGAGCATCAGGAAGAGCGACTCGGGCGTTGTGATCAGGATGTCGGGTGGCTCCTTCGCGAGCTCCCGACGCTCGCGCGGCGAGGTGTCACCCGTACGGACGCCGACGCGCAGGCCCGACTGCAGACCTGCGAGCGGCCCGCGCAGGTTGCGCTCGATGTCGTAGTTGAGCGCTTTCAGTGGCGAGACATAGAGCACCCGCAGCCCCTCCCCGGGCGTCGCCGTCAGCCGATCGATCGCCGACAGGAACGCCGTGAGCGTCTTGCCCGATCCGGTCGGCGCCTGGATCAGCACGTGCCCGCCCGCAGCGATCGCTGGCCACCCGAGCGTCTGCGGCGGAGTTGGCCCCTCGAACGCGTTCTCGAACCATTTCCGAGTGGCTGGCGAGAACGATGCGAGCGGATCCATGCGTCCAGACTACAGCCCTTTACGACACCGAACAAGTGTTCGTTTTGGACATCTTGCGCCTGCCTCTACGATGGTTTGTAGATGCCGACCGCGCTCTATTTCACGACCGATCAGAAGGCCTGCGAGCTGCTCGCCGCCGACCCGTTCGCGCTGCTTGTGGGCTTCGCGATCGACCAGCAGGTGTCGGTGCAGAAGGCGTTCGAGGGGCCGTACGTCTTGAAGAAGCGGATGGGGACACTCGATCCGAAGAAGCTCGCGAAGCTCGACCTTGAGGACGCGTTCCGCGAGAAGCCCGCCATCCACCGGTTCCCTAGCGCGATGGCCAAGCGGGTGCAGGAACTCGCCGTGGTAGTTACCGAGGACTTTGCGGGCGACGCTTCGAAGATCTGGACAGAGGCGAAGGACACGGCCGACCTCAAGGCGCGGCTCGAATCGCTCCCGGGCTTCGGCGAGATGAAGGTGCGGACGATCTCGGTGGTGCTCGCCAAGCAGTTCGGCGTGAAGGCAGCGGAGCCGCTCGCACCGAACCACATGAGCCTGGGCGATGTCACCTCGCCCGAGTTCCTGCTCGAGTACCAGGCAAAGAAGGCCGAGAAGAAGGCGGCAATGCGGGCGGCAGCGAAGAACTAGCGCCGCAGAGAACGAGTCCGCGAACTAGGCGCTGGCGGCTTCGAGCGCAGCAAGCGCGGGTGCGAGTGACGGCCCGCCCTCAAGCACGACTGCCCAAAGGTCGCCGCGCTCCTCGTACCGTGCCGTCGCGACCGCCATCGTGAAGTCGCGCGGTGTGATCGCCTCGGTCAGCTCCTCCCACGCGAGCGGGGTCGAAACGGGCGCGCCCGGCTTCGGTCGCACCGAGTAGGCCGACGCGATGGTCTTGCCCCACCCGTTCTGGCGGTGGTCGATCAGCGCGCCGGTGCGCTTCTTCTTCAACCATTGCGTCGTCGCCTCGCCCGGGTATGCCGCCTCGATGCGACGGCCGAGCAGCTCTGCAAAGCGGTAGGTCTCCTCGAATGTCGCACCCCCGTCGATCGGCGTGACGACGTGGATGCCGTCGGCCCCACTCGTCTTCACGTAGGCGGGGAGGTCGAGCGCCGTGAGCGCCTCGCGGATCAGATGCGCAACACGGACGCCCTGCGCGAACCCGCCGGGCTCGTCGGCCGGGTCGATGTCGAAGAGGACGAAGTCGGGCCGATCGGGCGTCTCGACACGCGAGTACCAGGCGTTCATGTCGATGCAGTGCATCTGCACCATCCACAGGAGCGCCTCGCGCGTCTCGACGATCGGGAAGTCGACCATCCGCGTGCCGCCCTCACGCGGGAACGTCTGGAACGTGTGGGTGCGGATCCAGTCGGGGATCCCCTTGGGCGCCTGCTTCTGGAAGAACGCGTCGCCCGCAATGCCCTCGCGCCACCGCTTCATCGTGAACGGCCGGTCGCGCAGGTGCGGGACGATCGCCGGCGCGATGCGGTCGTAGTAGGCGAACAGGTCGCCCTTCGTGATGCCGTCGTCCGGGAACAGGACGCGATCGGCGCTGGAGAGTTTGACCTCGTGGGGCGCGGCCACACGGTGAGTGTAGGAGCCGGGCATGTCGATTGCTGGCTAGGCTCGCAAGGTGATTCTCGAAAACGGGTTGATTCGCACGATGGATCCGCAGGTGCCGACGCAGCGGGCACTCGCAATCGCCGACGACAAGATCGCCGGCGGCGTCGGTGTGCACGAGCGCGCGCTTGCGTCGCCAGAGGTCGTCGACCTCGGCGGACGCGTCGTGCTCCCCGGCTTCACCGACTCGCACGTGCACTTCCCAACGTGGGCGCTCGCGCAGACGCAGATCGCGCTCGACGGGTGCGGCTCGCTCGAGGAGGCGCTCGCCCGCGTGACCGCCGCGCCGCGCACACCAGGTCGCGTGATTCGTGGCTACGGGTGGCGGAGTGGCGACTGGCTCGACAGCCGCGAACCCACGGCGGCCGATCTCGACGCCGTCACGGGCGACACGCCCGCAGCGCTGATCGCCAAGGATTACCACTCGCTGTGGCTCAACTCGGCCGCGCTCGCGCTCGCGGGGGGCGACCTCGATCGCGAAGGCGGCGTGGTCGAGCGCTACGAGAACGGCGAGCCGACGGGCGTGCTCCGCGAGGAGTCGGCCTGGCAGTTCAAGGAGGCGCACCTCGTGGTGCCCGACGACGAGTACGTCGAGGCGATGCGCCTGGGCATCCGACTCGCAAACAGCCGCGGCGTGACGGCCGTGCACGACAAGGACGGCTGGCTCGGCGCGATCCGCATGTGGCAGCGCCTCGACGCGATGAGCCACCTGAACCTGCGCGTGTGGCAGTCGATCCCGCACGCGATGCTCCCCCACGCCAAGGAGCTCGGGCTGATCTCGGGCTTCGGCGGCCCGAACCTGCGTCTTGGCTACTTGAAGGTGTTCATGGACGGGACGCTCGGCTCGCAGACCGCCTGGATGCTCGACGGCTCAGGCGTCGTGATCACGAGCGGCGAGGAGCTTGCCGAGATCATCGTCGCGGGCGCCGAGGCTGGCTTCCCCGTCTCTGTCCACGCGATCGGTGACGGCGCGAACCGCGCCGCACTCGACGCCTTCGAGAAGACCCGCGACACCTGGGCTCCACGCGGCCTGCGCCACCGGATCGAGCACGCCCAGGTGCTCGCACTAGAAGACATCGCGCGCTTCGCCGCGATCGGCGTTGCCGCCTCCGTCCAGTTCACGCACGCGACGTCAGACCGTGATCTGGCCGAGCGCTACTGGGGCGACAAGGTCGCTGGCGCCTACGCGTTCCGCTCGCTGCTTGATTCGGGTGCGGTGCTCGTGAACGGCTCCGACGCCCCGATCGAGGAGCTCGATCCTCTCGCTGGTGTCCGCGCTGGCGTGCGCCGCACGAGCGACGACCGCCCTGCGTGGCAGCCGCAGGAGGCGCTCACCGTGCACCAGGCGTTCGAGGCGACGTGCACAACGCCAGCGTGGCTCGAGGGTGCCGAGCGCCGCCGCGGCAAGCTGATTCCCGGGCAGTACGCCGACCTCGTGGTGCTCGACCGCGACCCGTACGAGGATCTCGACGCGCAGGTCGTGGCGACGATGATCTCGGGTCGCTGGGTTCACAACCCGCCGCCCTGGGGCTAGCGCTACTTCCGGCGCTTGCGGCCGGGACGCTCGGGGACGGGGCCGCCGTCGACGATCGCGCCGGGAACGTCTTCCATCAGCCACCGCGCGAGCGGCTCATCTTCAAGCGCCCGCCGCGCCGCGGTCATCCCCACCGCGCGCAGGTTCGCCGCATGCGCATCCGACGAGATCACATGCGCGCAGCCAAGCTCAAGCAGCCGGAACGCGGTCGCCTGCGGCTCGTGACCGAACCGGCCATCGACCGAACCGGCCGTGAGCTGCACGAGGACGCCCGCGTCGACCACCGGCTCGGCGAGCGACGGGTCGTCCTGCACCCGCGGGTTGCGCTCGGGGTGCGCCAACACGGGCGTCACACCCGCAGCGATCAAAGCACCCAGCCGCTCGGCCATATCCGTCGGCCAGCCGAAGTACGGCGTCTCGACGAGCAGATACTCGGGGTTGCCACCGAGCGCGAACTTCTGCAGCTCCTCGAGCGGCCGCTCCAGCTCCGGCAACGCCACCTCCCCACCCGGCAGCACGCGAATCAGGTCACCCACCGCGGCACGCACGAGCGCGAGCTTCACCTGCATCTGCGCCGGGGTCGTTGGATGGTCGTCGCGCACGTGCGGGGTCGCGACGATCGTGGTGATGCCGTCGGCAGCCGCGTCTCGGCAGATCGCAATCGAACCCTCGATCTCGTCTGGCCCATCGTCCAGCCCAAAGAGGACGTGGCTGTGGATGTCGATCATCCCCACCTCAATACCCCCGCCCGCGACGCGCCCAGGGCTTAGAGCCCGGCAAGCTCGCGGAAGAGCTCTTTCGCCGTCTCGATCCCAAGCGGGATGTAGGCGGCGGGAAGGTTTTCGTTGGGCGAGTGAATCTGCGCATCAGGAAGGCTGAACCCGGTGATGATCGTGTCGATGCCCTTGTCGGCAAGCGCGGGAACGATCGGCAGCGTGCCGCCCGTGCGGATCAGCGCCGGGCGCCGCCCCAAGACGCGCTCGAACGCGTTCAGCCCAAGCTGGATCGCCCGCGCATCGGGCGCCATGATCCCCGCGGGTGCGGCAGACCAACGCTCGACCGTCAGGTCGGCTCCGTCAGGCGCAGCCGCCCGCAGCAGCCGCTCAACCTCGGGCGCGATCTCTTCGACCTTCTGGCCGGGAGCGAGCCGGATCGACAGGTTCGCGACGGCCTCGACCGGCAGCACCGTCTTCTGCAGGTGCGGCGAGCCCGACTCGACACCGTTCACATCGAGCGACGGCTCGGCGAACGTGCGGCGATAGAACTCCTCAGCCGCCGCAGCATCAGCAGGACGCGCCCCGGCGACACCAAGCTCGTCCGTCCCAACCGGCAGCTCAGTCCACCCAGCGAGCTCCTCGGCGGTTGGCGGCACGATCCCCTTGCGCAGCGCGTCGACGAGCAGCCCGTCCTTCGCGACGATGCCGTCGAGCGTCCGCATAAGCGCGTGTACCGCGTTGAGCGCCGCGCCGCCGTACATGCCGGAGTGGAGATCCTTCTCGCCCGTACGGAGCGTCAGGTGGAAGTAGATGAGGCCGCGCGTCGCGATGTTGAACGCGGGGATGCCCTCGCGGATCATGCCGCTGTCGAAGATGATCGCCGCGTCGGCGCCGCGCTCGTCGGCTTCGAGAAACTCGACGATCGAGTGACCACCGGTCTCTTCCTCGCCGTCGCAGCAGAACCGCACGTTGACGGGCAACTCGCCCGCAACGGCAAGGTCACGTGCGGCGGCAAGCAGCAGGTAGAGCTGGCCCTTGTCGTCGGAGGCGCCGCGGCAGTAGAGCTTGCCGTCGCGGATCGTCGGCTCGAACGGCGGGCTGTCCCACAGCTCGAGCGGCGCCGCGGGCTGCACGTCGAAGTGGCCGTAGACCATGATCGTCGGCGCCGAGTCGGCCGACGCCGACGCACGCAGCTCGCCGATCGCAAGCGGCTGGCCGTGCCAGTCGATCAGATCGCACGTCCCGCCCGCGGCCCGCACGAACTCGCAGAGCCACTCGCCAGCGCGGATGACGTCGCCGGCGCGATCGGGGTCGGCCGAGACCGACGGGATGCGCAGCCATTCGGCGAGTTCGTCGAACCAGGGCTCGGACATGCAGGCGAGTCTAGAGGCTCCTTAGACTTGCCGCATGTACACCCCGGCGCACTTTGCGATCGATGATGAGACGACTCGCGCGTTCCTCGCGCAGATCGAGGCGGCCGACCTCGTCACGCCGACCGCCGACGGGCTGATCGCGACGTTCCTGCCGCTGCTCTTCGACGCCACCCGCGGCGCCCACGGCGCCCTGCTCGGCCACGTCGCGCGCAAGAACGACCACTGGCGCGCCGAGCCCACCACCGACTCGCTCGTGATCGCTAGCTGGTACGCCACCAAGCGAGAGCACGGCCGCGTCGTCCCCACGTGGAACTACACGACCGCCCACATCTACGGCCGGCTGCACATCCACGACGACCCGGCCTGGGTGGACGACATCGTGCGCCGCCTCACCACCCGCCATGAGGCTCACCGCGAGCACGCCTGGAGCGTCGACGACGCACCCGCCGACTTTCACGGCGGCCAGCTGCGCGCGATCGTGGGCGTCGAGCTCGAGATCACGCGCGTCGAGGCAAAGTTCAAGCTGAGCCAGAACCGCCCGGCCGCCGACATCGACGGTGTCGTCGCAGGCCTCACGGCCGAGGGCGACCCGGCGAGCGCGGCGCTGGTCGAGAGACACAGGCGCCCGCGGCAGGTCTGAGCCTTTCTCCCTGAGCCACGCGAGCGGCGAGGCGGGCTTGCTTTGCTTGTTGTGGATGTTCAGCACGGCACGCAAACCGAGACGTACCTGTCGACCCACAAGGTTTGACAGGACAATCCGCCGGGCATGAAGATGTACGCGGGAACTTAAGAGCGGACTTATTGAATAAGTCTCGAGCCTGAGGTTCTTCCTGTCTAATTATCTGCAGACCCACATGGGTAGGCGCATTATGCGGGTGTGACGTTCTTAGCTGGAATGTGCGGCCGGTAGGCGTGAGTCTCAACTGGACGAGCAGGCGGCTCGGCTGAGGATGCTGGCTGGTGCAGGAGCCGATGGTCGGGTCAGGTAAGTGACGCGTGTGACATGTCACGCTGTTCCGCAGGCTGTAGGCAGACAACAAGTTCACTGGGAATGCTATATTCACACCCGCTGTGAATAAAAGAGAAATTGTGAACATAGAGGGTGGGTTTGAGGCCGAGACCCTCCGCGTTCTCCGGGAGATCCCTGGCGTGACGGTTGTGCTCCAGCCACGGCTTGGCGATCAACGTCCCGACGCGCTCCTTCGCTACGCCGACCGTGAACAGCCAGTTGTGGTCGAAGTCAAGCGTCGGGCGAATGCAGCCACCGCGCACCAGCTCATTCATTACGCCCAGCTCTATCCGGAAACGCCGATCCTGCTGATCGCCAGCGAGACAACCGTCGAGGCGCGCGACATCCTGACGGAACATGGCATCGGCTTCATCGACGGCCTGCAGAACGTCCACGTTGAGCTACCTGGACTGATGTTCCACATCGAAGGGCGAACGGCCCAGCGCGGCGGTGGCGGGACACCGCCGCCGACGCGCCTGCGAGGAAAGGCAGGAGCGGCTGCTCAGGCGCTTCTGCTGCAGCCCGAGCGGGAGTGGGGTGTTCGTGAGCTTGCAGAAAAGGCGGGAGTTGCGCCGGGGCTGGCACACCGTGTGCTCGCCCGTTTGGAAACAGAGGCACTTGTCACCGTCAAGGGTGTGGGACCGCAGCGAGTGCGACATCTGGCGAACCCGACTGCTCTACTCGATCTATGGGCCGAGGAGCAGGTCGATCGCCCGCGGCGCACGTTCGGATACCTGCTCACTCAGACGCCGCAGCAACTGATCGACCGGCTCGGAGGCAATCTGGGGCGCGCCGGGATCGACTACGCTCTGACTGGTGCAGCGGGCGCGAACTTGCTCGCGCCCTTCGTGACGGCCGTTCCGGTTGTCGAGGTCTGGGTGACAGCGACTGCCGCCGGTGACGAGTTGCTGCGTGGTGCTGGAGCCGACCCGGTGGCTCAGGGCCAGAACGTGGTCTTCCTTCAAGAGAAGGATGATCTGCCGCTTGCGTTCCGCCAGAAAACAAACGATGTCTGGGTTGCGAACCGGTTCCGGCTGTACGCGGATCTACGCCGTGATCCGCGCCGGGGCCGGGAGCAGGCGGACCATCTCCGCCAGGAGCTGATCGGCTTCTGAGCAGTCGTGCGCACCGTAGCGACTACGACGAGGCGACAACCGCGCGCTGCGAGCGTGCTCTCGTCACGCTGCTCGGTGACCTTGGCCCATGGCGCGAGCGGGTCTATCTCGCGGGTGGGCTTGCGCCGCGGTACCTGATCGGCCGACTGCCCGACGGAGCACGTAGCCATGTCGGGACGACCGACATCGATCTCGTGATCGGGCTTGCGCTCGGCGACGAGACGCCCGAGACCTACCGCACGCTGCAGAATAATCTGGAGAAATCCGGCTTCCGCCAGAGCGAGCCGAGCTTCCGCTGGACGCGTGACGTCGAAGGCGTGAAGGTGATTGTTGAATTTCTCTGCGAGACCAAGCAGGAGGACTTTGGGCGCATCTTCCGCCCGAAGGGCGAAAACGCCGGTTCCAGGCTTGGCGCGTTCAACGTGCGTGGAGCACAGCTCGCGCGCGACGACTTCGTCGAACGCGAGATCGAAGGGGAGCGGCTCGATGGCGCCGGGCGGTCCAAGGTAAGGGTTCGGGTTGCGAACGTCCTGCCGTACACCGTCTTGAAGATCTTCTCGTTCCAGGACCGGCACGAGAACAAAGACGCCTACGACCTCGTCTTCACTCTGCTCAACCATGAGCACGGACCGCGCGCTGCAGGCGCCGCAGCCGCTGGCAGCGCTGTCGCTTCGCATGAGCATGTCAATGAGGCGCTCGCACTATTGGCCGAGCGGTTCGCGGATGCCGACCAGGACGGCCCGAGCGCCTACGCGCTCTTCCTCGCCGATCCCGAAGACCAGGACGAGCGCGCGCGCCTGCGCCAGGAGGCTGTTGCAACGGTGAGGGAATTCCTCGCTGGCGTCGGTGGTGACTAGCGGCGTTTGCACCCGCGAACTCTCGCGTGGTGATCGGCGCTTCCGCTCGGTGAACTGCCGAAATGGGTACGGGCACCTCAAGGTCTGGGCTCCGCAAGGCTGGTGAAAACGGTCAGTACGACAATGCTGGGTCGAACCGGATCCTGACTAGCCGACGGAAGGCAGCCGCCACCGCGCCCCTCCCAGCGGAAGGGGCGCGGAAGCGACGGAGAGTGCTTTAGGCCGCGTCGCGAAGCTTCTGCGACTCAGCGAGTGCGCGGAGCTTCTTGAGCGACTGGTTTTCGATCTGGCGGATCCGCTCGCGTGTGAGGTTGAACGCACGGCCGACTTCGTCGAGCGTGCGGGGCTGTTCGCCGTTCAGGCCGTAGCGGAGTTCGAGTACGCGACGTTCACGCTCACCGAGCATCGAGAGCGCCCGGGTAAGTGCTTCGTTACGCATGGTGACCGAGGCGACCTCGTCGGGAAGCGGTGCGAAGTCGTCTTCGATGAAGTGTCCGAAGGTGGACTCGTCGTCTTCACCGACCGGCTTTTCGAGCGAGACCGGGGTCTGCGCTGAGCGGCGGATCGATTCGACCTCTTCGATCGTCATGTCGATTTCGGCGGCGATCTCGATAGCGGTCGGCTCCCGGCCGATTTCGCTGCGGAGTTTGCGCTCGGCCCGAAGGATCTTGTTGAGCTTCTCGACGACGTGAACGGGCATGCGGATCGTGCGGCCCTTGTCGGCGAGTGCTCGTGCGACGGCCTGGCGGATCCACCACGTTGCGTACGTGGAGAACTTGAAGCCCTTGCGGTAGTCGAACTTCTCTGCTGCGCGTACGAGGCCGATGGTGCCTTCCTGAATCAGGTCAAGGAATGGCAGGCCCTGGTTGCGGTAGCGCTTCGCGATTGAGACGACGAGGCGCAGGTTGGCCTCGACCATCTCTTGCTTGGCACCGTGGTCGCCGCGCTCGATGCGCTTGGCGAGCTCTACTTCTTGTGCTGCGGTCAGCAGGCTGACCTTGCCGATGTCCTTCAGGAAGAGCTGGAGCGAGTCGGTCGAGATCTCGATCGCAATCGCTTCTTCTTCCTCAGGGACGTACGGGTCTGCCGGCTTGAAATCTTCGGCGGGATCCAACTCGGCGGCGGCCGCGTCGAACTCCGGCTCCTCCTCTTCGTCGAAGACGACTGCCTCGACTTCGTCCTCTGCTACGCCCATCCAACCCCTCCTCGTCCCCGCGGCCCCTAATCCGCGGATGCGGAACTGTTGCACCAGCGGCGGACGGACGCAAACCCAACTGTTACTACCCCGTCGTTGTTGTTCCTGCTTGGGTGGTTGTTGGGGTGGCGGAGAGCTTGGTGACGAAGGCCTGTGACTCTTTCCCGAGGGCCGTTCCTGGCCCCAGCGCGATCGTCTTTTTGAACTGTGCGATGGCCGGTTCGCGCTGTCCTGTCCACACGAGCAGGAGGGCGATGTAGAAGCGCACGACCTGCGCCTTGGGGAACTTGGCGGTCAGCGGGCCGAGGTGCGAGAAGGCTGGCGTGATGTTGTCTTTGTCCCACAGGCCGAGTGCGGCGGCCACCTGCGCGTCGGGATTGTTCGACTCGGCGGCGGCGGCCTTCGCCCACACGGCTTCGGCCGAGTGGCGCTTGCCTTGGGCCTGCAGGAGCGAGCCTTGGGTGAGCAGCTTGTCGGGGGTCGCCGCGCGGAAGGGCGGGTCGCCGGGGAAGTAGTTCGGGTGGAGCAGGCTGTCGGCGTTCACTTCAACCTGGGTGTCTTTGCCGAGCCGCTTGGCGGTCTCGAGTGCGGCGCCTGCCTCGGTGCCGTAGCCGCCCCACAGGAGCGCGACGCCGAAGGTGAACTGCACTTCGGGATCCGACGGGTACTGCCGCGAGAGCTGCAACATCTTCGAAAGCGTTCCATTCGGCCACGTCTTGTACGCGGCGCGGATCTGGGCCGCGGCTGGCGTGACGAGCGTGGTCGGGATCGGCGGCTTCCCGGCGATCGGTTGAGGCTGCGACGGCGTTTGCCGGGTCGCGAGGGTGATGATCACGACCCCCGCCGCGGCGCAGACAGCGAGCAGCACGGCGGCGATCAGGACACTCTTTTTGGACGTCATGTCAGATGACGGTAGCGGGAAGGGTGTCGGAGTCACTATCGTTTGTATAGGAGATGACGAGTTACCGAGATCACCTGGCCGAGATCAAGGCCGCTATCCGTGAGGTTTCTGCCCGTGAGGCGCAGGACATTGTGGGTGCGACTTGGGTCGATGTGCGCGAGCGCGACGAGTGGGAAGAGGGTCATATACCCGGCGCGATCCATATCCCGCGAGGCTACCTGGAGAGCCGTATCGAGGGCGTCGTACCCGACCGCTCCACGCAGGTTGTCGTGTCGTGCCAGTCGGGGGCGCGTTCTGCGCTTGCCGCAAAGACATTGCTCGACATGGGCTACACCGATGTCGTCTCGCTTGAGGGCGGCTTCACCGATTGGAAGCGCAATGGTTTCGAGATCAAGCTGCCGAAGACGCTCAGCCCTGAGCGTCGCGCGCGCTATTCGCGCCATCTGCTGATTCCGGAGATTGGCGAGGAAGGGCAGATGAACCTGCTCGACTCGCGTGTGCTGCTGATCGGTGCCGGCGGTCTCGGCTCCCCCGCGTCGCTCTACTTGGCGGCGGCGGGTGTGGGCACGCTCGGGATCATCGATGCCGACATCGTCGATGAGTCGAACCTGCAGCGCCAGATCGCGCATTCGCTGAACACCCTCGGCCAGCCGAAGGTCGATAGCGCGAAGAAGACGATCGAGGCGTTGAACCCTGACGTGAACGTGAAGACCTACCGTGAGCGTCTCACCTCGGAGAACATCGACCGGATCCTCGACGACGGCTGGGACGTGATCCTCGACGGCGCCGACAACTTCCCCACCCGCTACTTGGTGAACGACGCGTCGGTGTGGCGAAACATTCCGGTGGTTCATGGGTCGATCTATCGCTTTGAGGGTCAGGTGACGGTGTTCAAGCCGCACGATGGCCCGTGCTACCGCTGCCTCTATCCGGAGCCCCCGCCGCCCGAGCTTGCACCGTCGTGCTCGGAGGGTGGCGTGCTTGGCGTGCTGCCGGGGATCATCGGTTCGTTGCAGGCAAGCGAGGCGCTCAAGCTCGCGGGCGGCTTTGGCGATCCGCTGGTTGGCCGCCTAGTGCTCTTCGATGCGCTCCACACCGAGTTCGACGAGGTGAAGATTCCGCGCAACCCGAACTGCCCGGTCTGCGGCGATCATCCGACGATCACCGAGTACATCGACTACGTGGAGTTCTGCTCCCGGTGAGCACGGTGCGTGTTCCCCCGGTGCTGCGCCAGGAGGCGGGCGGTGCGCGTGAGGTCGCGGCTGATGGCGCGACGGTGCGTGAGCTGCTCGAGGATCTGACGCTCAAGCTGCCTGCCCTTGGCAACAAGGTGTATGAGGCGGGCGAGATTCGGCCGTACGTGAACATCTATGTCGATGGCGAGGACGTGCGGATGCGCGGCGGCCTCGACGCCCCGGTGACCGATGCGTCAACCGTGGTGCTTCTGCCCGCCATGGCGGGCGGCGATGGTCGCTGACGATCTTCTTGGCCTAATCGGCAACACCCCGCTGGTGGCGTTGCACCGGCTGTCGCCTCCTGGCCGCACGATCTACGCGAAGCTCGAGGGGCAGAACCCGACGGGGTCGGCGAAGGATCGGATCGCCTTGAAGATGGTCGACATGGCGAACCTGGAGCCGGGCGCCGAGCTGCTTGAGCCTTCGAGCGGCAACACGGGTATCGCCCTGGCGCTCGTCGCGAAGTTGCGTGGCCACAAGCTGACGGTGGTGATGCCGGCGAACTCGACCAAGGAGCGTCGCCAGATCCTTGAGCTCTATGGCGCGACGATCATCGACTCGCCCGCCGACCAGGGCTCGAATGGTGCGGTGCGCCTGGCCCAGCAGATCGCAGCCGAGAACCCGAAGTACCACATGCTTTTTCAGTACGAGAACGAGGGCAACCCGCTTGCGCACTACGAGGGCACGGGCGCCGAGATCGTCAGAGACCTCCCCCACGTCGACGCGTTTGTCGCGGGCCTCGGCACCGGCGGCACCCTGATGGGCACCGGCCGCAGGTTGCGCGAGGCGTTCCCGAACATCGTGATCGCCGCGGCCGAGCCGATGCTTGGCGATCCGGTGATGGGCCTCCGGTCACTGGAGGACGGTTACGTGCCGCCGATCCTCGACATCAGCCTGCTCGACCGCAAGATCCTCGTGTCGAACACCGAAAGCGTCGTGGCAGTCCGGGCGCTGCTCGACAAGGAGGGCATCTTCGGCGGTGTCTCAGCCGGTGCGGCCGTGCATGTCGCCCGCAAGATCGCGAACGAGCTTCCCGAAGGTTCGACCGTCGTCACCGTCCTCGCGGATGCCGGCTGGAAGTACCTGTCGGCCGACTTCTGGAACGAGGACGACGTCGAAGAGTCAATGGAACGCACGCTCTGGTGGTGACATGAATCTGACGATCTCCCAGGCGATCCGCGACGAGCTGCACCAGCACGCCGCCGACGAGGCCCCGAACGAGTGCTGCGGCGTAATCGTCTTCAAGGACGGCACGGCCGAGCGCTACATCCGGGGCACGAACAAGCTTGCGAGCCCGTACCGCTACGAGCTTGAGATCGACCCGGAGGTCTGGTTTCTCGAAGACGACGGCTACGACCTCGCCGTTTTCCACTCCCATCCCGAAACAGAACCGCGTCCGTCGAAAACCGATCGCGAACTCGCCGGCCTCTGGTCAGGCAAGCCGTTCCTGATCTACGGGCTGGCGCTGCGGGAGTTGCGGGCGTGGAAGATCGCGCGGGATGAAGTTGAGGAGATCGCTCTGGGCGACTAATCGCGGACAACCATCGAACGTGTTGCGATGTAGGCTCACCACATGGCGGAACTGAGGATCAGACGATACGGCGAGCTCTGCCGCGCAGTCTTCGCCGTCCTGATGGACATGCCAGACGGTCTGCCGGTGTCTCGCGCAGATATCGGCCGCACAAGAAACATCACGGCATGGGATGACAGTTGTCAATAACAGGAGTACGATGACCTACACCGCGACGCTGTCGCGACGGATGTTCCGGCCGGGGGGCCGTGGAAGGGAGCATCGCGAGTGGGCCATTGGTTGCTCGATGTAGAAGTGAGGATCCGCCGGAATCTCGACACGGATCGTCTCGCATCGTTCTCGGACGCGATCGACATGCGGCTCGGCACGACCGGCGCGGCCGCCGCCTACAACGACGCGACTCACGACCTGTTGATCAGTTTCTGGCTCGCTGCGGATGGCGCGGCCGACGCGATGGAGAACGGTCGCCTCGTGATCGAAGACGCGGCCGACACGATCAACCTTCGGCTCCACGAGTGGCTCAGCATCGGCGCCGAGCCGCTCACGATCGACGCGGTCCACTAGCGCACTGCGCCCCGCAGTTCCTGCCCGTTACGTGAGCAGGTGTGCGAGTTCGATCAGGTTGCCGAACGGGTCGCGGCAGGTGAACCTGAGTCGTCCAACGAGCTGCGTCCCGTCGCGGGTGGCAACACCATGCGCATCAAGCCGGGCACGCAGCGCAGCGTGCTCCTCGGGCGTCTCAGTGACGAGGCAGAAGTGCGGCTTGTCGGCCGGAGCCTCATCGGTGAGCATCAGGTGAAGCTCCCGCTCTCCCCCAACGCGAAACCAGATGAACTGGGCTGGGTCGAGCGCAGGCAGTACGTCGCGCTCCTCGAGCCCGAGCAGGTCGCCATAGAAGGAGCGGGCGGCCGTTACTCCGTCGCGTGGAATCGGGATCGTGACGTGCTGGAGCTTCACGCGCCGTCGACGTCGCCTGCTTCAGCGTCGTCCGTGCGTGGCGCGAAATGCACGGTCAGCTTGTCGATGCGCTGACCCTCAATCGACTCGACCGTAAAGGTCAGATGCTCCAGGTGGACGGCGTCGCCAGGCTCAGGCGCACGGCCAAGCTCACCGAAGACGAAGCCACCGACGGTGTTGTAGTCCTCGTCAGGGAGCGCAACCATGAACTCCTCGTTGAAGTCATCGATCGTGAACGTGCCGTCGATGCGGATCGTCTCGTCGTCGATGCGCTCGACCGTCTCGTCGGGAAGGTCGAACTCATCCTCGATGTCACCGATGATCTGCTCGATCAGATCCTCCAGCGTCACGATGCCTTCGGTCGCGCCGTACTCGTTTACGACAATCGCGAGGTGCTGGCTCGTGCGGCGGAACTCGGTGAGGAGCGCAGCAAGGTCCTTGGTTTCGGGCACGACGGTTGCAGGACGCAGGAGCTCCTCCAACTTGAACGCAGCGCCCTCGTGCAGTGCCTCGACGAGGTCGCGCACGTGCAGGACGCCAACGATCTCGTCGAGCGTTCCGCGGAACACCGGGTAGCGGGTGTAGGGCGACTCGAGGATCGCGGCAAGCGCCTCCTCGGGCGGCATGTTCACGTCGATGCCCACGACCTCGGGTCGCGGCACCATCACGTCGCTCGCCTCCTTGTCGGCGAACTCGAACACGTTCGAGAGCATCTCCTCTTCCCCATGCTCGATCTCGCCCTGTTCGGCAGACGACACGAGCAGCATGCGCAGCTCAGCCTCGGAGTGCGCCTCCGTCTCGCCGATATCGCCCTCCAGGCCGATCAGCCTGAGGACGAACTCGGTCGAGCGGCGGAGCACCCAGATCAGCGGGCCAAACACCACGAAGAACATCTGCACGGGCCGCGAAACGGCGAGCGCAGTGCGCTCGGGATGGGTGAGCGCGATCCCCTTCGGCACGAGTTCGCCAATCACCACGTGCAAGAACGTGATGATGAGCAACGAGAGGATCACCGCCAGGATCGTGGCCATCGCCGGCTCAAATGCATGGGCGAGGACCGGCTCGCCCACAGCACCGATAGCGAGCGAGGTGATCGTCACACCAAGCTGCATCGCCGAAATGAACTGCGGCGGATCGGCCGTGATCTTCTGCACAGCGCGGGCGCGCTTGTTGCCGCCCTGCTCAAGCTCCGTGATGCGCGTCTTGCGGGACGTAACGAGCCCGTACTCCGACGCGACAAAGAACCCGTTCAAGAGGATGAGGCCCACAAGGGCCAGAAGTTCGTAGAGGAGCGTCATGCGGGGATGCAGCCCTTAGGCGCGCGAAGTCCAGCAGAACGTCGTGGCAAGGGAACGTCGTCCAAAAGGAATCGGGAAGATCGTAGCCAAGGCTCCGGTCAGCCGCGCTCGACATGAGCGAACATATGTTCTATTCTCCCTGCATGCGGGTGCAGTACCGCGAAGAGCCGTGTTCGGCAGCGCTCAATCGGGTCAAGGGAATGGGCTTCGGCTGGTCTCTCAACCCTTACATGGGCTGCACCCATCGGTGCACGTTCTGTTACGTCCGCGCGTTCGAACGACGGGCCGATCGTCCCTACGACGACCGCTACGGATCGTCGATCCGCGTGAAGACGAACGTTGCCGCAGTGCTACGTGCCGAACTCGCCCGTCCATCCTGGAAACAGGAGGGTGTTGCGATCGGCGCAGCCACCGACCCCTACCAACCCGTCGAGGGCCGCTACCGGCTCACACGTAGCTGCCTCGAAGCGCTCGGCGCCGCCTCTACCCCGTTCACGATCATCACCCGCGGGCCGCTGATCGTCCGTGATGTCGACGTGCTCATTGAGGCCGCTCGACGCGCTGCGGTCAGCGTCGCGTTCTCCGTTCCGACGCTGGACCACGCAGTCTGGGCAACCACCGAACCAGGAACGGCGCCACCCAGATGCCGGGCTTGAATCCGGCCTGCTTGATTTCACGGGCGAGGAATTCCAGCCCGTCCGGGAATTTCTTTTGGTCACAGACCAGCCAGTCCCCCAGCGCCGCCTGATAACCATCATCCATCTGAACATATTCAAGCGGATATTCCTGTTTGTGGTCACGCAGCCATGAGGCGTTTTCGAGCATGTCGGCCTGGGTGATGCGCTCGAAGTAATAGGTCCAGCTGCACC
>CAIWTI010000185.1 GCA_903915545.1 uncultured Actinomycetes bacterium
ATCTCGAGCTTTGGTTCGGCGAGCTTCTTCTTGCCGAAGAGGGCGTCGCGAAGTCCCATCGAGCGGTTGGCCTACCCGGCTGCCTGGCTAGGCAACCGGGCGGCCCATCTCCCGCGCGATGGCTGCGAGCGCCGCGAGGCGCTTCTCCATCGGCGGGTGATCCATGAAGAGCTCAGAGGCAACCGACTTGACGCCAGCCGGGATGATGAAGAACGCGTTCATCCCTTCGACCTGGCGCAGGTCGCGGTTGGGGATCAACGTCATCTGCGACGAGATCTTCTGCAACGCGCTCATCAGATACTCGGGGGCACCCGTGATCAGTGCGGAGCCGCGGTCGGCGGCGTACTCGCGGTAGCGCGAGATCGTGCGGATCAGGACGAAGCTGACGGCGTAGGTGATCGCAGAGACGACCATCACGATCAGCCAAACCGGGACGCCGTTGTTGTTGTTATCGCGGTTGTTGCCGCCGCCGAAGCCGCCCATCATTCCCGTCCACATACCCATGCGCACGAGGAAGGCGGCGATCATCGCGAAGAAGCTCGCGACGGTCATGATCAGCACGTCGCGGTTTGCGATGTGCGAGAGCTCGTGTGCCAGCACTGCTTCGATCTCGCGCGGTTCGAGGCGCTCCCACAGGCCTGTCGTCACGCAGACGGCGGCGTGCTTGGGCGAACGGCCCGTTGCGAACGCGTTCGGCACCGGGGTATCCATGACGGCGATGCGCGGCTTGGGTAGGTCGGCCATGGCACAGAGCCGCTCGACCATGTCGTGCAGGTCGGGGGCCTCTTCGCGGGTGACGACCTTGGCGCCGGCGGCGGCGAGGGCGAGCTTGTCGGAGGTGTAGTACTGGAAGAAGGCGAGCGCCCCAATGATCACGATCATCGGCGCGAAGCCAACGTTGAAAGCACTGAGAAGAACGACGCCGAAGATCACGTAGAGCAGGCCGAGCATGCCCGTCGTGAACAGCATCCGGAGAGTGAGGCCAAAGTCGCGGCCATAGTTTCTGCGCTTCATGTGGCCGATGGTAGCGAGCGGGGTGGCCGTGACAGGGCCATGTCCGCGACTCTTAGAGAGGTCTTATGTACCGAGGCCCAATCGCGGCCGGAACAGAGCCGTTCGTCGCGGTCGTATGCGGTGATCTCGATACCTAGGCGACGGTTCTCGATGCATATGTCACAAACCTCGGTATAGAATCCGCGCCTTGCACCGCCGCCAATCTCTCCTCTCTGCACTCCCATTGGTCCTGCTCGTGCTGGTCATCGCAGGCTGCGAACGCCCCGGCAATAAGGTCGTCTCACCTGTGGCGAGCAAGGTTGTTGGACAGCTGCCTGCGTCGATGATGCCGTCGGTGCCCGCGCAGTACGCGAATGGTGATGCTGCTGCCGGAAAGGCAGTGTTCGCGGCCGGTGGCTGTAGCGCGTGCCACACGTTGGCCGACGCAGCTGCGAAGGGAACGATTGGCCCGAACCTCGACCAGACCAAGCCGATCCTGGCAACGGTTGTCGACAGGGTGGTGAACGGCAAGGGCACGATGCCGCCGTTCAAGGGTAGGCTCAAAGACGTGCAGATCGCTGACGTCGCTGCCTACGTGGTCAAGGCCACAGCAGGCTGAGCCCCGACATCCTGGAGTCTCTTCCCGCGAGCTTCCCGTGGGATGTCGAGGTGATCGCCACTGACCTCGACCGCACTCTCATTTGGGAGGATGGCGTTGTGCGCGACCGCACCTGGGCTGCGATCGAGCGTGCCCGCGCTGCTGGTCTGCATGTGATTCCTGTGACAGGACGCATGGTCCAGTCGATGCGCCGCGTGATTCCGCTTGAGCGACTGCCGGAGCCGGCTGTCTGTTACCAAGGCGCTGTGGTGCTCGATGCAGACGGCACCTGGCTGCGCCACACCCCCATTCCGACCGAGCTCGCGCGCGAGACACTCGCGGCACTCGCCGAGGAGGGGTGGCCGAATCCGAACGTCTATCTCGACGACGAGCTGCACGTCGGTGAGGCGAACGACAACACCCGTTCGTACGCCGGGTTCCAAGGGCTTGCGATTACCGAGGTGGGGCCGCTGCTTGAGTGGCTCGACCGGCCGCCGACAAAGATCGTGTGTGTGGGCGATCCAGTAGTGCTCGATGATCTAGAGCTGAGGATGAAGGCCCGCTTCGGGAAGCGCCTGTGGATCTCGAAGTCGCTCCCATACTTCCTTGAGTTCGCGGCGGCCGGAGTGACCAAAGGCGCGGGTCTCGCGGTGCTCGCCGAGAAGTACGGGTTCACGGCCGACAACGTCGTTGCGTTCGGTGATGGGGAGAACGACGTCGAGCTGCTCGAGTGGGCGGGCTACGGCGTTGCGGTCGCGAACGCGCACGATCGTGTGAAGGCCGTGGCCGACTGGGTGTGCCCCTCGGGTGAAGTTCAGGGTGTCGCGCAGGTGATTGAGCGCCTCCTCGACGGCTGAACGGGTCGCAGGGCCTCTACACTTGCCCGCGTGATTGATCTCAGGGCAGCCCGCTCGAATCCCGACGCGATACGCGCCGCTCTCGCGCGCCGCGGCGACGAGGGCCTGTTCGACGCGGCGATCGCTGCCGACGATGTGTGGCGCGAGCTCGTGCCGCAGGTCGACGCGCTTCGCGCCAAGCAACGCAAGCCGCAGGGGAAGCCGACGCCCGAGGAGCTGGCGGAGCTCAAGCAGATCAAGGAAGAGCTGCAGGCGCTCGAGGAGAAGCTCGACGCAGCTGAGGCTGAGCGCAACGAGATCCTCGCCAAGGTTCCGAATCCACCCGATCCGTCGGCGCCCGATGGCGGCGAAGACGATGCAGTTGAGATCCGCCGCGTGGGTGAGACTGGCCCGGGTTCGGGCAAGGAGCACACCGAGGTTGGTCGCTTCGAGATGGATCGCGCCGCCAAGGTTTCGGGCGCGCGCTTCGGCTACATCGTTGGCGACACTGCGCTGCTCTCGATGGCGCTCTATCGCTTCGCGCTCGAGACCGTAGCGAAGCATGGGCACACGCCGATGCTGCCGCCGGTGCTCGTGCGCGACGAAGCGATGTACGGCACCGGGTTCTTCCCGAGCGACAAGGGCGACTACTACGAGATCCCGGCCGACGGCCTGTATCTCGTCGGCACCTCCGAGGTGCCGCTCGCCGCGTTCCACATGGGCGACATCCTCGAAGACGTGCCCCTGCGCTATGTCGCGTTCTCGTCGTGCTTCCGGCGCGAGTCGGGCTCAGCTGGTCGCGACACGCGCGGCATGTTCCGCGTGCACCAGTTTCAGAAAGTTGAGATGTTCGTCTTCTGCGATCCGGCAACCTCGACCGCGGAGCATGAGCGGATCCTCAGCATCGAGGAGGAGCTCGTGCAGGCCGTCGGTCTGCCGTATCGCGTGATCAACGTCGCGGCTGGCGACCTGGGCGCCTCGGCCGCGAAGAAGTACGACATCGAGGCGTGGTTCCCGAGCCAACAGCGCTACCGGGAGATCACCTCGTGCTCCAACACCACGGACTACCAGGCGCGTCGCCTCGGTGTCCGGTGGCGTGAGGGCGAGAAGCAGCTCACCGTGCCGCACACACTGAACGGCACAGCAGTAACCGACCGCTGGGTGCTCGCGATCCTCGAGAACTTCGGGGGAGACGTGCCTGACGTGCTGCAGTCATACGGCGCTCCCGCGCGCATCGAGTCGTAACGGGAACGCCGGCGACGAGCCGGTCAAACAATTGAGGAGTTACACGGCGGGGTGCCAGAGCGGTCGAATGGGGCGGTCTTGAAAACCGTTGAGGGCAACCCCCTCCGTGGGTTCGAATCCCACCCCCGCCGCTGCACTCTCCGCTCGCACGCAACGCGTTCCGGTGGCGCGCCGCGACTGCGCACCACCGGAACCGTCGCGTAGGCGATTACAGCTTCGAGGCGCCTGTGGAGACGAGCGCGGACTTCGAGCCGAGCACGACGCCGGTCGCTGGATCCGTGACCGTGATCGTCACGGTGTAGTCGGTCGAAAACGCGGCCCAATCCTCGTCGATCGTGCCGGCAGGCATGACGGCGGTCGACTGGGTTGCGCTGTAGTCGACTTCGCCGGTCGTGCCGTTTGTGAACTTCATGTCCCACGCGACGGCGTGCTTGCAGTTGTTCGTGACGCTGAACTGCGTCCAGATCGCGGCCCAGATCGCGTAGTAGCCGACGGAGCTGCTGAACGTGGCGATCGTGGCGCAGGGGCCGGTCGCAACCGTCTTACCGCCGCCGCCGCCGCCGCCACCCGTTGCGCCGCCGCCACCGCCGCCAGTGCTACCGGCATTCACACCGCCGGCATTAACGCCGCCGGAATTGGCACCGCCCGAGGCAAGGGCAGCCGGAATGATCGTGAGCGCTGCGGCTACGAGAAAGGTCGTTGCTGTTCGACGTATGGAAAGAGACATATGGGGAGAGCTCCTTAGGAGTGAGGGCGCGGGAAGAACGCACGCCGGGGGCCGGTCTTGCTCGATCGTGCGCGAACATTGGTCTCGAAGGCAATCGGTCGTTAGTCCTAAGACCGTCGACACCGACTGCCGTCCCGCCCGACTGCCGTCCCGCCCGACTGCGACGCTTGTGGCGTAAGGGGGCGTGAGGCGTCAAACCACGTTCGACTGTCCTCGTTCAAGCAGAGCGCCTAGCTTCCACCATTCAGCGGGGTTCGAACCTTGTCCCACAAGGGCCGCTGCACTCTCCGCTCGCATGCAACGCGTTCCGGTGGCGCGACACCTGCACCGCGGTGCGTCCCCGGAGCTTCGATGCGTCAGGTCGTGCTAGCCGGCAAACGTCGCGAAAGTCCAGTGGTTTCCGTCTGGGTCTTCCACGGTGAAGTCGCGTGATGGGTAGTCGGTCTGATCCACGATCGGATGAACAACCACGGCGCCGATGCTGAGTGCTCGCTCCAGCACGGCGTCAGGGTCAGAGGTGACGACATGGAGCGAGCTCGTCCCGGGCCGGCAGGGTGTTTGGCGCTCGTCAGTGCTCGAGAGCAGTACACGCCCGCCGTCCGGCCAATCCAACTGGCAGTGGTGCACTGACCTACGCCGCTCTCCCGGGATCATCAGCTCCTCGATAAACCCAAGGGCGAGCAACCAGTCGCGCAGCACCAAGGCGTCGGTGCTGACGACACTGGCCCAGATGCTTGGCTGGAGAGCCCCGCTCGTGTGCATGGTCATGACCCTAACACCTCGGTTGCGCGACAAAGCTTTCTGCAACTTTTCGGCGACCCGTACCCCGTGCTCTAAGGTTGCGTGGGTCGTGTCGACTGTGAGCGCCCCCACCTCACGCGCGCCGAAGCCAGGGCTGATCCTTACTGCCCTCGCGCTCGGCGGCTCCGCCTACGCCTTGCTGCAGTCGCTTGTCGTTCCGGCGCTTCCCGTCTTGCAGCACGACCTGCACACGACAACCTCGGGCGTCGCGTGGATCTTCACGACGTATCTGCTCGCCGCCTCGGTCGTCACACCGATCGCCGGGCGGCTTGGCGACATGTTTGGCAAGAAGCGCGTGCTCGTAATCACGCTGTTCGCTCTCGCCCTCGGAACGCTGATCGGCGCGCTCGCAACATCGCTGCCGCTGATGATCGTCGCCCGGCTGATTCAGGGCATGGGTGGTGCGATCTTCCCGCTCTCGTTCGGAATCATCCGCGATGCGCTCCCACGGGAGAAGGTTGCGAGCGCCATCGCGCTGATCTCGGGTCTCCTCGGCATCGGTGGTGGGCTCGGCATCGTGCTTGCGGGGCCGATCCTCAAGTCGCTCTCGTACCACTGGCTCTTCTGGATCCCGTTCGTCGTCACGCTCGGTGCGGGCGTGCTCGCGATCGTCGCGATTCCCGAATCCGACCTCCGTGCGAAGGGCGACATTCATTGGCTCGGTGCCGCGCTGCTTTCCACGTGGCTCGCATCGCTGCTCCTGGCCGTCAGTGAATCGTCGAAGTGGGGATGGGGATCGACGAAGACGATCGGTCTGATCGCGTTCGCACTCGTGATCGCTGTCTGGTGGGTGTTCGCGGAACTGCGTTCGCCACACCCTCTCGTCGACATGCGGATGATGCGCCTGCCAGGAGTCTGGACAACAAACCTGGCAGCGCTGCTCCTAGGTTTCGGGATGTACAGCTCGTTCGTGCTGATCCCGCAGTACGTGCAAACTCCGACCTCGACGGGGTACGGGTTTGGCGCCACCGTCACGCAAGCAGGACTGTTCCTCGTGCCGACCACGGTCACGATGCTTATCTGCAGCACGATCGGGGGACGCCTCTCAAACGTCGTCGGGTCGAAAGTGCCGCTCGTCATGGGTGCGGCAGTCACCACGCTCGCGTTCATCGTGCTCACCTTCACGACCGCGAAGTGGGAGGTCTACCTCGCATCGGCATTTATCGGGATCGGCGTCGGCTTCGCCTTCGCTGCACTCGCGAACCTGATTGTTGAGGCGGTGCCACCGCACCAGACCGGCGTCGCGTCAGGGATGAACACCGTCGTCCGAACGATTGGTGGTGCGATCGGCGCTGAGGTCGCAGCCACGATCCTCGCGGCCAACGTCCACGGCATCTTCCCGGACAAGCACGGGTACACCGTCACGTTCATCGTCTGCACCCTCGTGCTCGTCGTCGGCATTGGCGCCTCGATGCTTGTCCCTCGCCGCGCCCCGCGTGAGGCGCACTCCACCCACATGCCCGCGATGGCGTCGGAATGAGCGACGTCCACCCATCCCGCGGAGTCGTTGTTGGTGTCGATGGTTCGCCAGCCGCCGACCGTGCACTTGCGTTTGCGCTCGAGGAGGCGAAGCTCCGCGGCCTCACGCTTACCGTGATCAGCGCATCAGAGGTACCCGCAATCGAGTACGCGGGAACCGCGTTGATCGCAGCGGCCGATCTCGATACTGAGGCCGAGCATCACGCCGACTCTGTCCTCGGGAGGGCCGCCGCTGCGCTCGGAGCTCAACCTGGAGTTGAGGTTGACCTAATCTCGGTGCACGGACACCCGGCCACCGTCCTCCTTGAGTACTCCGAAGATGCCGAGCTCGTTGTCGTTGGAACGCGCGGCCACGGCAGCCTCGCCGGGGCGCTTCTTGGGTCAGTGAGCCAGGCAGTCGCGCACAAATGCGCAAAGCCTGTGGTCGTCGTTTCGGCTCCCCGCTAAGGCGCGAGAGCCGTTAGGCCTTCCGAGGCCACAAGCAGCACGCGCCCGTCAGCTGGCGCAGCACCTAGACGGAGGGCAGCAAGCGGCGCTGCCCCGGATTCACCGATCGTGAGTCCCAGCGCAGCGAGTTCCGCCATGGCAGCACGTACCTGGTCGTCGCTCACCGTGATCGTTCCGGCAATCCCGGCGCGTAGCGAGGGCCAGGCAGCCGCCGATACTTCGGCGCAGTCAAGCCCAGCCATGATCGTCCCGGGTGTGGGGATGGTCACGCGCTCGCCAATGCGAAGCGATTCGGTGAGACACGCCGCCGTCGCTGGCTCGACACCGATCACCGCGACACCGGCCTCCGCCCCGAACCGGGCCGCTGCTGCCGCGAGCGAACCGACCCCGACGGGCACGAGGATCGTGTCGAACGTCCCCTGCTCGGCCGCCTCGTCGAACAGTGTCGCGTAGCCGTCGATCACCCACTGCGAGGGGCCTGCGTCGCCGACATCGGCGATCGTCGCCGCGCCTGCCTCGCGCCCAGCGATCGCTGCAAGGGACACGGCGTCTTCGTACGTGCCGTCGACGACGATCACCTCGGCGCCTTCCGATGCGATCGCCTCGCGCCGAACCGGCAGCGAGCGCGCGGGAAGGTAGACGCGGCATCCAAGTCCACGCAGCTTCGCCGCATGTGCCACAGCGCGACCGTGGTTCCCGGCGCTTGCTGCGATCAACGTGTGCACGTCGGGCCGCGCGCGCACCGTCCGCTCGACGGCCCAGGACGCACCCAGGATCTTGAATGCCGGCAAGCCGAACCGGCGCGACTCATCCTTCAGCAACACCGCCCCAAGGCCGAGCTCACCGGCGATGCCTGGCAGATCCCGCAGCGGCGTCGCCTCATAACCCTGGTGCGCTCTGTGAAACGCACGCGCATCGCGGTTGACCGGAGGTACCGAGGCAGGGTTGTAGTGCTGGTTGGCAAGGGCTACCACGATTCCCATCTTGGCAGCCATCCCAAAGGCGATGGTCGTATAGACGCCCAGTTGAGAGTTGTGTCAATTCGGTGACGCGCTACACTCATCGCAGGGAACGGGCCTTGGTGCCCGCGCCGAAGCAGCGATGACGCTGCATGCCTCGAACGTGGGGGCCGACGAGAGCGCTCCTCGTCCAATCATCACCCGACGATGTCGACGGGCCCATTTCACAGACCGTCTTACCGGGCGGGTAACGAGGAGTTCGCTCCTCGCAGGAGGGTTCCCAAACATGCTTCGATCGCGACCTCGCCGTCTGCTGACGTACGCAGCGGTATCCGTGGGTCTGGTGTTGCCGATTGCGGTGACTCCAGCAGCAACCACAGCGCCTCAGCACAAGGCGCCGATCCTCAACCTTGAAACGCTCACCGGCCCGCAGGCCGAGAAGATGATGGAGGAAGGCAAGCTCACCTCTGTCGAGCTCACACAGATGTACCTCGATCGCATCCACGCGCTCAACAAGAGCGGCCCTGGGTTGAACGCGGTCACCCAGATCAACCCTGACGCGCTGAAGGAAGCGGCGTTGGCCGACAAGGAGCGGGCGGATGGGAAGCTCCTCGGTCCGGCGCATGGCCTCCCGATCCTGCTCAAGGACATCGTTGATGCCACGCCGATGTACACCTCGGCCGGCAACTACTCGCTGCGCAAGTCGTTCCCGGCGGAGGATTCCGGTGTCACGAAGAAGCTTCGTGAGCACGGTCTCGTGATCCTCGGCAAGACCGGCCTGTCGGAGTTCGCAAACAGCTTCGGTAACCAGCCGTCCGGCTTCAGCAACCTCACCGGCCAGGTCGTGAACGCGATCGACGCCGACCAGAACCCGAGCGGTTCGTCGTCGGGCTCCGGCTCAGCCGGCGCTGCGGCACTCGCGATGTTCACGATCGGTACCGAGACCTCGGGCTCGATCATCAGCCCGTCCAGCACGCAGGGGATCGTTGGTCTTCGTCCGACGGTCGGCCTCGTGCCGGGCTATGGCATCGCCCCGATCCTCGCGTCGCAGGACACTGCTGGCCCGATGGAGCGGACGGTCTCTGACGTCGCCATGGTGATGCAGTCGATCGCAGGCGCCGACCCCGAGAGCGACAAGGAGTACACGGACGTCTTCGGTCCCAACTACCTCTCAACCGGCGTTATCCCGACGCCCCCGGCGAAGGTGCCCGACTACATGTCGGCGCTCGACCTGAACTTCGTCAAGGGCAAGAAGATCGGCTACAACGGCACGCTGACCCCTGGCACGCCGCTCGCTCTCGCCTACGACACGCTCGTGAAGGCCGGCGCGATCATGGTGCTGCGCCCGCAGACGACGACGCCGACCCAGCCGACGATTCCGGCCGGCTATGAGGCGCACAAGACGATTGACGCCTACTACACGCACCTCGGTCCGAAGGCGCCGATCAAGTCGCTCGTCGATGAAGTCACCGCAAACAACGCGGAGGCAGGGCAGGCACTGAAGTTCGGCAACGCGACGCACCTCAGCGAGTCGCTTACCGACCTCACTGCCGGTGGCGCCAACGAGGTGCAGTTCCGCACCAACCTGCCCCTCAAGAAGGCGATCGTGCACAAGACGATCGACGACATGATGAATTACACGAACTCCGATCCGACGCAGGCTCTGGATCCGGTCATCGCCGTCCTCGGCACCGTTCCGAACGGCCCGGCCGCTGGCTACCCGCAGATCACGGTGCCGATGAGCTACGTGACGACGACGCGGCGCGCACAGAGCGTGTCACTGAACGGTGGCGCGTACGACGAGCGGAACCTGATCGGTGTCGCCTACGTGCTCGAGCAGGGAACCAAGCTGCGCCAGCCGGCAAGCATGGTCGATCCTGCCATGTACCGCTGTGCCCACACGGTCCCGGCAGAGCCGTTCGCCGCACGTGGTCACTGCAACCCGGACTACGACACGATCATGGGCATGCTTGGCACGTCCACGCCGCAGGTGCTCCCGTTCTCGCTCGAGACCGAGTCGGCTCAGAGCCTCGAGGCCCGGATGGCATCCGGCAGCCTCACCGCTGAGCAGCTCGTGAAGGCCTACCTCTACCGCATTGCCCTCACGAACGCTGAAGGCCCCGCGATCCAGGCTGTTCGCAGCTTGAACACGAACGCGATCGCCGAGGCGAAGGCAATCGACAAGCAGCGCAAGGCGAAGGTGTCGCTCGGACCGCTGATGGGCATCCCGGTGCTCCTCGACGACACGATCGACGTGAAGGGCATGGCGACGACGGGTGGCTCGATCGCCCTGCAGGACTCAATGCCGGCGGCCGACGCGACGATCGTCGCCAAGCTCAAGGCAGCTGGAGCGATCGTCCTCGGTAAGACGAACGTCACCGAGCTGAACGGCCTGTTCGACTCGAACATCCCCGAGGGCTACTCGTCGCTCGGCGGCCAGGTGTTTCTGCCCTCCGACACCGACAAGACACCGGCTGGTTCGTCCGCAGGCTCTGCGGCTGCCACTGCCGCGGGTCTTGCGGCTCTCACGATCGGTGTTGAGACCTCGACCGACACGGCGCAGCTGATTGCACCTGCAGGCGTCGCCGGTGTTGTTGGCCTCAAGCCGACCGTTGGACTCGTCAGCCGCACGGGCATCCTGCCGGTCGCGAAGTCGCAGGATGCGCCTGGTGCGATTGGCCGGACGGTATACGACGTCGCCTCCGCACTGAACGTGATGACGGGCCCTGACTCGGCAGATGCCATTACGGCATCGAGCCCGACGAAGGCCGACTACACCTCGGGGCTCTCTTGGAGCCTTGCAGGGAAGAAGATCGCCGTGATCTCCAACTCGACGGCCCCGTACCCGTCGGTCGTGGCTGCACTCCAGGGTCAGGGCGCGACAACAACGGTCGTCACGATCGGAACGCCGTCCACGCCCGCGAGCATCGTGGGAAGCGAGTTCAAGCGTGACGTGAATGCGTACCTCGGTACCGGTCATACGGGCGGCGCGAAGTCGCTCGCCGAGATCATCTCCTACAACACGGCCCACCCGGTCGAGGGCCTCAAGTACCAGCAGGGTGAACTGGTCGCTGCTGACAGCGTTGATCTCACAAACGCTGGCACGGCCTCGGCCTACGTCACCAACCTGACGAGCGGCCGGGCAGCTGCCCAGGCTGCGCTCGACAGCATCCTGAACAATGGCACTCCGGGCAACACGAGTGACGACTACGACGCGATCGTGGTGCCGAGCGGCGATCCCGCCATCGGCTACGCCGATCGTGCCGGCTATCCGATGCTCACCGTTCCTGCCGGCTACGGCGTGACCGCGAGCGGTGCTGGCCACAACCCGATCGGCATCACGTTCATCGGGACTGCGGGCAGTGAGGCAAAGCTCCTCGGAGCGGGCTACGCGTTCGAGAAGGTCTCGAGCGTCCGGATCGCACCGAGCATCACCAACCCGAGCATGTGGCGCTGTGTCGCAGGCAGCTCGTTCTTCACTGCTGAGCTCTGTCACCCGGGTGACCGCCAGCTGAAGATGACGAGTGCCAAGCTCGCAACGCTTCGCACCTGGGTTGGCAGCATGGGCTTGAAGTTCCCGCTCACCGCTGACCTCACAACACGGATCACCGACATCGGTAATCGCGTGAGCTACACGACGGAGACATGTGGCACGCTCGGCATCAGTGATCTTCTGCAGAAGGTGCTGACGACCGCCAGCTCCCCGTCGCCCGGTCTCTCGATCTCGCAGGCCCAGGGGATCGTCTCAACCGTGAACACACTGAAGAGCTCGGTTGGATGTGACGACGCAACGACTGCATCGTCGAAGGCATCTGCTGAGCAGGGACTGCTCTCGCTGTCGGGCACGCTCGACGCGATGCACCTCCCGAAGGCAACGACGAGCGGACTGTTCCGCTCGATCAGTGATGCGGGCCTACACCTTGCCCACAACAGCATCACGCACGCCTGCTCGTCGCTGTCCGCGCTCAAGATGAAGATCTCGATGAGCAAGGGCCTTTCGACAGCACAGGCTTCCGAGCTGAAGGCTTCACAGGCGTCGATCGCCTCGGGCCTTAGCTGTAGCTAACGGCGTTTGGGCACACAGGTGGGTGGCGGGGGAGTTCCCTCGCCACCCACTTCGTGTTCTCACCGTTCCGTTGCCGGACGTTCACACTCTCGAAACCCCACGCCTCGCCGCTGTGCCGGATCGTTGAGCTCGGTAGGGCGGATACCAACTTTGGGGATGGAGGGTGGCAGCGCATGCGGTCATTTGCGGCTAGTTGGCGTGGGGTCGTTGCGGTCCTCGTCGTGGTTTCTGTGTCAGCGCTCGCGGGCGCGACATCACGATCGGTGCAAGCGTCTGGTGCGTCGGATCTGGCGGATTGGTTCCGGGGCTGGGGCGCTCTCCAGCGCCGCCGCACCGGTCTACGTTCAGCCGATGCTTGGCGATGGCACGCTCGGAACCGCCTACGCGCTTCCGACAGTTGCGTCCGGGTCGCAGAACGCGATCACGATGAGCGAGAGCGCCGGTTCAGAGGGCGCACTCAACCTTTCTGCTGACGGCAACTATCTGACCGTCCTCGGCTACGCCGCCGCTCCAGGGACACTCGCCGTAGCCTCGACCGCAAGCGCGACCACGCGCCGCGTGATCGCGCGTATCGACGCGAACGGGTCGGTGGATACTTCGACGACGCTCAATACCTTCACAGCGAACAACGCACGTGGTGTTGTGAGCGACAACGGACAGCACTTCTGGGCCGCCGGCGCGGGAAGTGGCGACACCCCCAAGTCAGGCATCGTGTACACAACCCTCGGCGCATCGTCGGGAACGGCGCTGTTTGCAAGCTCCCCGACCGGCGCACGGGTGCCAGAGATCGTGAACGGCCAGCTCTACCTGAGCACGACAACGACCGTCACGCCCGGTATCTACAAGGTCGGCACAGGTCTCCCGACGACGGGTTCGCAGACCGCTACGGCACTCACCTCAGCCGCGGCGGGATTCGATCCCTACAGCTACGCGCTTGTGCGTCTCGCCTCGGGATCGGGCGCGCCCGACACCCTGTATGTCTCCGACGGGACAACGGGAACGATCAAGAAGTACTCGCTGATCAGCTCGACCTGGACAGCCGAGGGCGCGACGGCCGCGATCACCGGCGGCCTCACCGGCCTCGTCGGCAAGGTGCAGAGCGGGGCGGTGCAGCTGTACGCGACGTCAGCCGATGGTTCGAAGGTCGTGTCGTTCGTCGATTCCGCGGGAGCAAACGCGACGATTACCGCGGGTACACCTACGACGATCGCCACCGCCCCGACCAACACACTCTTCCGCGGCGTCGCGTTCGCCCCAACGGGTCAGACGCTCACGCCTGTGCCGACCGTAACCCTGTCCGACTCGGCGTTGAGCCGAGCAATCGGAGACACGTTCAATCCGACCACGTTTACGGCAACGGTGTCGGGCTCGGGTTACACCGCCGATCAGCTCACGGTCACGGCGTCATCAGACAACACAGCGGTCGTTTCCGCAGTGAGCGTGGCAGGCAACGGGACGACGGGCGCTCGCACGCTGACAGTGACCTCGAACGATGCAGTCGGCATCGCCAACATCACCGTCACGGTCACCGCGCCAAACGGTCTCACGAGCACGGCTGTGCTCCAGTACGGCGTCTCGGTTCAGGCGCCCGATGCGAATACGCGCTGGCTGAACGGCGCCTCCGACGCTTCGACAGCGATCGACGTTGGTGGCGGCTACTTCGTTGTCGCCGACGATACGAGCAACATTCTTCGTCTCTACCACGGCGGGGTATCGGGTCTTCCTACCGCAACCTGGGACTTCTCCCAGCAGCTTGGGGGACTGACGACGGCCGGATCCAGCTCGATGGATCTCGAGGCGTCTGCCCGTGTTGGAAACACGATCTACTGGCTCGGTTCAAACGGCAACGCGTCGGATAACGGCGCACTTCGCCCGACGCGCGCCTACACGTTCACGACCACGATCACGGGCTCAGGGGCCGCAACGCAGCTGAGCTTTGGTGGCTACTACACGAGCCTTCGCAACGACCTGATCGCGTGGGATCAGGCGAACGGGAACGCGCTTGGGCTCGCGGCGAGCGGCCAGTCGGGCCACCTTCCCAAGACGATCGACGGACTCAACGTCGAAGGCATGGAATTCGCAGCAGACGGCAGCGGAACGATGTACGTCGGGTTCCGCGCACCGCTCGAACCGACGGCAAGTCGTTCGCTTGCGCTTGTCGTGCCGGTCACGAACTTCACGAGTCTCCCGAACCCGAGCGGCACCGGGAGTGGCCAGGCCACCTTTGGCGCACCGATGTATTGGGATCTAGGTGGTCGTTCCGTGCGCGAGATTCGCAAGAACGCCGATGGGCAGTACCTCGTGATCGGTGGCATGTACGACACCACCGCAAACTTCGCGCTCTACACGTGGGATGGCAACCCGGCGCATCAGCCGATTGCGACGACAACGACGCTGCCGAGTCCGCTCGGCTCGTGGGAGACCGTTATCTCGGTTCCCGATCCGCTGACGAACGGCGCGTCAGTGCAGTTCATCGAAGATGACGGCAGCTACGACTTCTACGGGAGCGGCACGAGCACTGAGGCAAAGACGCTCGATCTTGGCCTGCGAAAGGCGCGCTACGAGACCGTCAACGTCACGCTTGCGGCTCAGACGGTTGCATTCGCCGCCGGCACGCCGACGACCGGAACAAGCGGACTCTCCTTCACGCCGTCCGCGACGCTTGGCGCAACAGGTAACCCGGCGACGTTCAGTATCGACCCGACAAGTGGCTCGGGCGTCTGCTCGTTCAGTAGCGGCGCCGTCCATTTCCTCACGCCAGGCATGTGCGTCGTCGCTGCCGATGAAGCTGGTTCGTTCCAGTACGCACCCGCCGCGACGCAAAAGCAGGCGATCAGCGTCACTCTGCCGCCGGCACCGGCGTTGTCGCTTCCCGCTGACATCACGGCCGAGGCGACGGGGTCAAACGGGCGTCACGTCCCATTCTCCGCGACCGCAACCGACATCGTTGATGGAACGACGCCAGTCAGTTGTGTCCCGGTGTCTGGTGCGGCGTTCCCCGTCGGGATTACTACCGTGCACTGTTCGGCGACCGATTCGCAGGGTGTCGTAGCCAACGGGACGTTCAAGATTGCGATCGTTGACACGACCCCGCCAGCACTCACCCTTCCGGGCGATGTGATCCGGGAGGCGACAGGATCGTCGGGTACGGCGGCGAGCTATACGGCAACTGCCACCGACCTCGTTGATGGTGCCTCAGCAGTTACCTGCTTGCCGGCCTCCGGATCGACGTTCGCGATCGGCACGACGGTCGTGCACTGCTCTACGACGGACGGATCCGCAAATACCGCGCAGGGAACGTTCTCGATCACAGTGCAAGACACCACTGCTCCGTCGGTTCACGTACTGGCGGACTTGACGATCGATGCGGCAGGTCCGGCGGGTGCTCCGGCGACCTTCACTGCCACGGCAACCGACGTCGTTGACGGTTCGGTGGCGGTCACGTGTTCGCCGAGCTCCGGTTCGGTCTTCGCTCTCGGGTCGACGAACGTCGTGTGTAGCGCGACGGATGGTCATGGCAATCTCGGCCAGGCCAGCTTCTCGGTGACCGTCGCCGACGTGTCACCCCCGTCGCTCGTGCTGCCGGCCGACCAGACCGCGGAGGCCGCGGGTGCCAGCGGAGCCAACGTGCCCTTCACCGCGACTGCCACCGACCTCGTCGACGCCAACCCCGCGATCGTCTGTGACCACACATCAGGGAGCCTCTTCAGCCTTGGGCACACCACGGTGACCTGCGCGGCGACGGACGGGGCAG
>CAIWTI010000186.1 GCA_903915545.1 uncultured Actinomycetes bacterium
CGGGCCGCGACGATCCCGCTTGGAATCCCACCAACCAGCGCGCCCGCCGGGTACGCACCCGACAGCACGCCGGCGCCCGACTTACCCAGCCCGAGCGTGTGCGCGTAGTGCGGCAGCAACGGTGTGAGCGCCGAGAAGAACAGAGTGTCGACCAGAACGATCGCACCCGTCAGGAACAGGATTCGACGCACGGGACGCGTGCCGCGTTGGCGGCCTAGTCCTCGAGGGCGATGCCGCGCCGGTCGAGCTCTTCCGCGACCGACACGGTGGCGTCGACATCGAACCACTCAGAGACGTCCGGCGGCTTGCCGATGATCTCGGCCGCGCGCGACGGCAGCGGCTGGTCGGCGTTCGAGCGGGATGACCAGACATAGATGGCACCCCAACGCTCCGTCGCCTCGTCAGAGATCCACGTCTTGAAGAGCAGACCCTTCACGTCGGCAAATGCTGCAACCGACTCGTCGCGGAGGTACTCGCGAAGCTGGTCGATCGTCGTCGAGGTATCCGAGAGGTTCCACAGCACAAAGCGAACAACCATTAGAACGGCCCCCTGGGCTCGTAGCTTCCGCGGCGGGACCCCACCGAGATGAACGTCATACCGTCTGGGCCGGCCACGGCACGGCGCGTCGACTCGGGATCGAAGCGAATGAACGTCCCGACGCGCGCGGGAACCTCTTCACCGTCAACCACCCAGTGCCCGGAACCGGCGACCACAACAGAAGTCTCCTCCTGCCCTGAATCGACCTCGTCGTGCTCAAGGCCGTTCGTTCCCGGCGGGAGCGTGAACCAGTTGATACCGAATGCGAGCAGGTCGAGCTCGCGACGAACAAAACGAACGGCTCCACCAGGCCCGGCCGGTTCGATGTCGTCCACATTGATTGCGCTATATCCCATCGCCCTAGCCTAGCCTTGCGGGCGGAGGCACAACGTGGGGGGGTGCGCCGGACGGCGCCGCAGATCACGTGGCGGGATCGAGAACCATCGCGACGCCACCGTTCTGCAGCTGCGCGATGCCGTACGTGAACACGCTCGAAAGCGTCAGATCGTCGATCGTCTTCGCCTCAAGCGCATCGGGTGCGGTGGGGCTCGGCGGCGTCGCAAGCTGCAGCGTCGTGCTCAGCGGCTGCTTGAGCTGCGTCGCGAAGCTCGACTTCTTCAGGAACACAACCGGCACCGACACCGAGCTGTTGGCGGGCGGCATGAACGCGACAACCGAGTCGACACCCGAGACGTACTTGAAGGTGTAGAGCGCAAGCTCAAGCGCTTCGCGGCGCACCAGGCGGCCGCGGGTTGTGCTCGGGGTGCCTGCGTCGATCGCGCACGACGTGCCGAGGCCACAGAGCACGTACTGCACACTGGAATCAGCGTTGTAGAACGTCAGGCCCGTGTTGCTCTGCGGCACCTTGCGAACGGCGATCGCAGAAACGGCGACCTTGCTCGTGCCACTCGTGATCTGCGGTGGCTTACCCGGAAGCACCGCGACGAGCTGACTGCCATCGGCGAAGCGGTACTCGTGGGCAACGTGATCGGCGATCGCCGTTGCCATGGCGAGAGACGTCCCCGACTTCGGCTTCCAATCCGACCACGACTTCGCCTTCGGCAGGCCGGGGCCACCAATCAACGCGATGAACGTTGCGATGGCGGCGACACCGATGATGCTCAGGCCGAAGTAGGCCGAAAGGAAACGTCGGCGGTGCTCATTCGTTCCACCTTCAAACACCAACACCGTCTCATCGGAGCCAGCAGTCGTATCGCCGGCAAGCGGAGTCGCAGTAAACGGATCAGGTGGAGTTGTGGTCAAGAGACGCTCGCTTAGTTGGGGGAGGGCATGTCATTGCCCGGGCCTTCGAGATCATCATGGCCACGACCGCCACGCTCGCGCGGATCGGGCGACCAATCGAACACTGGCCAGCTCGCTTCATCTGTCCAGTCGATGTCGGGCTTGATCAGATTCTGGCTGTCGAGCAGACGGACGAGCTCGTCACCGAAGATCTCCTGCCGTTCCATCACGGTCTCGGCAATGAAGTCGACAGCAGCCTTGTTCACGAGGATCGCGTTGTAGACCGTCGTGAAGGCTTCGCCAAGGATCTGAGCGGCATAGGCGTTCTTGCGCTGACCCGGGGGAAGCGTTGCACCCCAACTGACGAGACGAAGACCGATGTCCTCGAACCGACGGCGAACGCGCGCCTTGCTCTTCTCTTCGTCCTCGCCGGGGAACGTCTTGCCCTTGAGGTCGATCGGCATTGGAGCCATGCCGGCCCCGCCAACCATGTTGGAAACCTGGCGGCTCGCCGACTGCAGGTCGCCACCGACGCCCTGCGTGTTCTCGCCGTAAAAGACGATCTCTGCAGCCATCGCGCCAAGGGTGTGGATCAGGTCGGCGCGCAGCTCGCTCTGGAAGCGCAGGAACCGCTCTTCCTTCTCGAAGGTCTGGTGATGACCACCCGAGCGGCCACGGCGCCGGATCGAGAGACGGCTCGACTCGACATCCTGGTGGTAGATGTGCGCAGCGACGGCGTGGCCAGCCTCGTGGACTGCCGTCGACTTTGCCTCGTCCGGCGTGTACTCAAAGCCAATCGCGGTACCCGCTTCGATCACGGTCATCGACTCCATCAGGTCGTCCCAGCCAAACGCGGGGCGGCCTTCGTGATGCGCCTTTGTGAGGGCCATCGAGCAGATCTGATCGATCATCGCCGGCGAGTAGCCGTTCGTGATGCGCGCGATTTCGTCGCGGCGCTCAGGCGTGTCGAGCGCGGGATCGTGGGCGACCTTGCCGAGGTACAGGTCGAAGATGTCCTGGCGATCGGTCTTGGTCGGCGTGCGGAACTGAATGTGGCGACCCATGCGGCCCGGGCGTGTGAGCGCCGGGTCGAGCGCATCGAGCGGCACGTTCGTGGCGCCAATGAAGTAGATCTGGGAAGCCGTTGCCTTCGGGCGCGGGAAGCGCAGGTTGACACGGCCAACGCGCCGCGGGAAGATGAAACAGGCGTCGAGCAGCGTGTTCAGGCGGTTGCTGAAGAGCCGCTTGAGGAACGGCGGGTTGCCAATGCCGTCCATCACGATCAGCAGCTGGTTCAGGGCCAGACCGCCGCCGCCGC
>CAIWTI010000187.1 GCA_903915545.1 uncultured Actinomycetes bacterium
GACCAGATGGTCGACGGGCTCGATGCGACGGAAGTGCAGCGCCTGGTCGAGGATCTCCCCGGCCGAGAGATTGCGCCGAAACTGCATCTGCCCCGTTGCGCAGAACGTGCAGGTCAGCGGGCAGCCCGACTGCGACGAAACGCAGATCGAGCGGCGACCGTCGCGGTAGCGCATGAGCACCGCCTCGACGGGATGATTGTCGGCCGTGTGGAACAGCACCTTGAGCGTCCCGTCTTTGGAACGTGTCTCGGCAGCGACGGTCAGGGTCGAGAACGGCACCTCGGCGTCGAGCCTCTCGCGAAGCGCCGCCGGAATGTTCGTCATCGAGCCGTAGCCTGGAACGCCGCGCGCGGCCCACTCCCACACCTGGCGGCGTCGGTAGGCCGGTTCGGACGCGAGCGTCCCCTCAAGCAAGGTCAGATCCACGCGCCAACCGTACCCACAGCCCGTTCCGCTGGGTGGGGGGACAACGAGATTGGCGGGACACAAACTCGTGCCCCGCCAATCGCTCTGCTAGCTAGACCCAGGGGTTGTCGGCGACAAACGGCGTGATTTCGCGGGGCGTCTGCAGCCAGATCGCGATCTCGTGCGCGTCGCGCATGGGGTAGCTCGGAAAGATCACTTTCTCGACCTTTCCGGCTTCCGCGACGAACGTCAGGCGGTGGTAGTACTCGACCGGCTCCGCGGGCACAACGAGCTCGTCAGCGGCTTCGACCGCATCGTCGGCTTCCGCAACGCTCTCGGCCTCGTCGTCAGCATCGACGGCAAGCGAGGCGTTGGACGAGGCGCCTGGCTCCTCAGTGCTCTCCTCCTCAAGCTCGTCGACGATCTCCTCCCCTTGACCGATGACGCGAATGACACGACCATCGGGGCCGATTTCGGTGACGGTCACCGTTGGCATCGTTCCCGGCTCAGGCTCTGGTTCCGGCTCGGGCACGAACGCGTCGGGGTCGCCGACGAACGCGAACGTTGGAAGCTTGAGAGCATCCCGAAGCTTGAACTCCGGATCAGAAACGAGCGGGTACAGGATGCCGTGCTTCTTCGCGAAGAGTTCGAGCTCGGCGAGCGGTGCGGACGAGATTCCACATACGCGTGCGCCGAGGTTGATCATCTCTTGTGCACGGTCACTGAACGTCTTCGCCTGCGGCAAGCTTCCAACAGCGTTAGGCACGTGCTGCCAGGCGAGCGACGGCGTGTGGTTCGCGTATTCCGGTCGCGGGAAGAAGAAGATGATGGAGCGCGTGCTCGCCCAGAACTGCAGGTCGAGTGGGCCTCCGGTCGACTCAAGCGTGAGCGCCGGAATCTCCATGCCCGTTAGATGTTCAACGTCTGCCGCTTGTACTTCGGGGACGGGCTCGCCCGCGGGCGGCGTGGGCTCATGGGTGCTCATGCGCCCATTCTTCCCGATTGTGAAGGGTGTTCGCTGAAACTACGCCGCGAGGGCGTCGACGCGCACTGCGTCGAACCACCATTCGCCGTCGATCGGATCCGCGACGACGTAACGCCACTTGCCCGAGCGAGGAAACAAAACATCTACCCGGAACGTGCCGGGCCCAACACGGGTGCCCGAAAAGGTCTCGATCGGAACGCCGTTTGCGTCGATGATCGAGAGCTTCGGTCGGTACCCAAAGCGCTCGTACGGTTTCCCCGACACCTTGACGGTGACTTTGAGTGGCCACGCGACGCCGGCGTGCGGGTGGAGCGACGGCGAGATCACGGTGACGGACGTGTGCTTGGCTGCGGCTGGGGCAGCGAAGATGAGCAGGCCGACGAGCGCCGTTGCCGCGACGGCGAATCTACGCCGAGTCGTGCGACTAGAAGTCATCGTCAATCCCCACGAGCACCGTACCACTGTGGGGGGTGATGCCAGAGCGCGTTTTCGTCTCATTTCCAGAAGCGTGCCCCGAGCCTGTGAGGCGTCTGTGAGCATCGCGCGTGTGATTCGAGAAGGCATCAGTAACCTCTCGGGATGATCGATTTGCGCTCCGATACCGCGACGATGCCCTCCGCCGGGATGCGCCGTGCGATGGCTGAGGCCGAAGTCGGTGACGAGCAGCGTCGCGAAGATCCCACAGTGCTTCGTCTGGAGCGGCTAGCTGCCGACTTTCTCGGGCAAGAGGAGGCCGTCTACCTCCCGACGGCGACGATGGCGAATCAAATTGCACTCGCAATTCTTGGTGAACGCGGGACGGAGCTGTTGGTCGAGGCGACAGCCCACATCATGATCGCGGAACTCGGTGGCGCGGCCATGCACTCAGGGCTGCAGACGCGAGGTGTGACGGGTTTCCTCGGCCGCATCAGCCCGGAGCAGCTTCCCACGACCGTTCATCCTTCTGACGCGTATCACCGCCCTCGTGCGTCGGTGCTCGCCGTGGAGAACACCCACAACAGCTCCGGTGGCTTGGTGTGGCCGATGGCCGACCTGCGCGCCGTCGCCGATGCCGCCCGGGAGCTCGACATGCGGTTGCACTTCGATGGCGCCCGGATCGCGAACGCCGCGGTTGCGCTCGGAATCTCGGCGGCTGAGGTGTGTCGCGGTTTTGACACGGTCACGCTGTGTCTTTCGAAGGGCCTCGGTGCACCGCTTGGCGCCGTGATCGCGGGCTCGGAGGAGCTGATGCGGAAGGCGCGCGTCGAAAAGCACCGCTTTGGTGGCGCAATGCGTCAGGCGGGAGTGATTGCGGCCGCCGGGGTGTACGCGCTTGAACACAACGTTGAGCGCCTTGCCGACGATCATGCGCGTGCCAAACGGCTCGCTGAGGGGCTCGCGGCGGCCGGTGTCGCCGTGAACGTCGACCGAACCGAGACGAACTTCGTGCAGGTGGACGTCGGTGCGATGGGAATTGAAACCGGAGATGCGCTGCAGCGGCTGCGTGACGCCGGCGTTGGCTTGACCTCAACCGTGAACCCGGGTGTGTTGCGTGCCCTGACGCACCTCGACATCAGTGATGCGGACATTGCGGGGGCGATCGAGGCAATTCCAGCCGCGCTTGGAGCCCACGTTGGTGTCTGAGGAACTCGGTCGCGCACTCGATCTTCGCCTGCGCACGGCGCAAGCGGAGGGGCTGCCTTCGATCAGCGCTGCCGTGGTGCGGCGCGGCGAGATCATCTGGTCGTCGTCGGTTGGCCAGGCAATTCTCGAGGAGGGCATCGTTGCGACACCCGGCACGCAGTACCGGATCGGGTCGATCACGAAGACCTTCACTGCTGTTGCCGTGATGCAGCTTCGCGAACGCGGGCTCGTTGATCTCGACGACCGGCTCGACGCTCATCTTCCAGGGATTGCGCACGGCGGGCCAACGCTCCGCCGCATGCTCGCGCACCTTTCGGGCTTGCAGCGCGAGGCGGGCGACATGTGGATCACGGGCAACGCTCCCGACTATGAGGAACTCCTTGGCGTTACGGAAGCGGCAGAGCTGGTGCTCGATCCGGGCCGTGCGTTCCACTACTCGAACCTCGCGTTCGCGCTCCTCGGGCAGGTCGTGGCCGCGCGTGGCGGCATGCCGTACACCGAGTGGGTCGATGCCAACATCCTTGCGCCACTCAGGCTCACGAGGACGACCTGGCTTGAGGAGGCACCCGTCGCGCAGGGGTACCTCGTGCACGCCTACGACGGTGGCGTGTCGCGTGAGCCACACCTCGATACGAAGGGTGTCTCCGCGATGGGTCAGCTCTGGTCGACTGTCGAAGACCTCGCGCGCTGGGCGACATTCCTCGCGGTCGGGCACGACGACGTGCTCCCGAAGGAGTCCGTCGAGCGCATGTGGTTCCCGCAGGTGATGGTGAACCCCGACGAGTGGGTTGCGGCCTACGGGCTTGGGTTGAAGCTCGTCAACCGCGCCGGCACGATCTACGGCGGCCATGGTGGTGCGATGCCCGGCCATCTGGCCGGCGTGTTCATCAACCGTTCAAGTGGCGTTGGTGCCGCGGTGCTCACAAACTCAGGAGCAAGAGGGGTTCCCGAGGCGATTGCGATCGACCTTGCCGAGAGGACGCGGGAGTTCTTGCCTGAGCTGCCGACCGAGTGGCGACCCGAGCAGGCGCCGCCCGACGCGATCCGCGCACTCCTTGGACGCTGGTGGTCGGAAGGCGACGAGTTCGTGTTCTCGTGGAAGGACGGCGCGTTGCAGGCGTTGCCGGTAGGCGCCCCAGCGTCGGTCAAGCCCGCCGTGTTCGCGCGTGAAGGCGACGGCTTGTTCCGCTCTGTGTCCGGCTACGAGCGTGGTGAGAAGCTCGTCGTTGTTGACGCGAGCGAGCTCGCGTGGGGCGGCTACCGCTTCACCCGCGAGCAAGAGTCCTGGTCGCTCTGAGCCGACGCGCCTAGCGATCGCCCGAGAGGGCGAACGCTACGGCCACGATCGCGTACACCGCAACGAGGGCGACACCTTCGCGGCGTACTGCTCGACCGTCGCGTACAGCGAGCGCGACGATCAGCGCGGCACCTGCAAGCGCCACGATTTCGATCGGGCGAAACGAGAGCGCCAGTCCGGCACCGACAAGCGGCGAAAGCACGGCGATGATCGGGGCCACGAAGACCGCGACCTGCGTTGCCGACGACACTGCGATTTCGGCGGCCAGGTGGGCGTGTCCGCGGCGGGCTACGACGATCGCCCCACCATGCTCGGCCGCGTTCCCGACGATGGCGACGATCACTGTGGCGACAAAGAACTGCGAGAGCCCGAGACTGTGCGTGAACTCGTCGATCGACGCGACGAGCGACTCAGACACGAGTGCCGTTGCGACGGTCGCCACGGCGAGGACGAGCAGGCCGCGCCTAAGGCTCCAAGAATCTTCGGCCGCGTCGCTCGTGTGATCGTCCGCATGCTGGCGCAGCGAGCGCAGAGTTCGGTAGAGGTAGACCGCGAGCAGCACGACTGCGATCGGGAGGGTGAGGAGGAAAAGGCTGTGCCGATTCGGGTCGCCATGCCAGCTTGGAATGCTCGGCACGAGGAAGAGCGCGACGGCACCGACGATCAGGAAGGCCTGCGATTGCAGCGAACGGCCGTTGAAGCGCCCATCGCCACCCGCGATCCACGCGCAGCCAAGGACAAGCAGCAGGGTTGACGCGACCGACCCCGTGATCGATCCACGGACGACGTCGGGAAGTCCGTCGTTGATGGCAAACAGCGCGATGATCAGCTCCGGCGCGTTGCCGAGGCTTGCGTTCAGGAAACCGCCAATGCCCGGCCCTGTGTGCTCAGCGACCTGCTCCGTCGCCTCACCAATGACGTAGGCAAGTGGCATCAGGGCGAGCGCCGAGAGAACGAACAGCAGCGTTCCACCGGCGTGGAACGCGTAGTGCGCGACGAGAACGACCGGGGTCAGCGCGAGCAGCGAGAGAAGAGCTTTGCGGACCACGCATCTACCCTAGTCGCAGATGCCCGCTGCAGTCCTCTTTGACTGGACGAACACCCTCTCGCAGTTCGCGTGGGATGACGCATTGCTGGCAGCCGGACACCGTGCCGGGCTCGCCGCGTTGGGACGCGCCGACGAGGCCGCGGAGGTCACCGAGCAGTACCGGGCTGATGTGCTTCCGGTGGTCACGGCTGCGGGCGCGTGGTCTGTTCTCGATTACGCGTCCGAACTCCGGAAGGTGCTTGGGCCGGTCTCCGACGCAGATCTCGATGCCTTCCTCGACGCCGAACACGACGTGTGGGCGGCCGCGCGGACGGTGGCGCCGGGACTCGACCTCCTGCTCACCCGCCTCAACGGGATGGGGATCCGCCTTGGGATCGTCGCCAATACCTGGCCCGATCCCCCGCGGCTCTTGCGGCGCGAGATCGCCTCGATTGGTGTGGTGGCGGAATGGTTTGACCCGATCGTGCTCTCGGGGGAGGTTGGTGTGCGCAAGCCCGACTCGGCGATCTTTGCGCTCGCGCTTGAGGCGCTCGAACTTGACCCGTTCGACGTGTACTTCGTCGGCGATCGCCTCAGCGACGACATCGGGGGCGCGGGGGCGGTCGGCATGGTCACCGTGCAAGCAACGTGGTTCCACGCCGAGCGATCTGACGGAACAATCGAGCCCGATTTCGTGGCTGCGACCACGGCTGACGTGCTCGATGCGGTGATGTCAGACCGCTAAAACGCTCGAAGTAGCGCCGTTTTTGGCGAACGTCAAGACTTGCGGTGTCTGCGTTTCACGCCACAATCAATTCATGCAGAGCAATACCGCCCGGTCGCTCCCCCTTCGTCCGCAAGACGAGATGGAGTGTCGGCGCTGCGAGGTGCACTGCGACAAGGTGGTCTATCCGGGTGCGTGTCTTGAACGCGCGTGCCCCTTCGTCTACTCGTACGACGCCTGGGGAGCAACCTACGTTGGCTGCATGCAGAAGGTCTACGACGTTGAGATCGATCTCGACATGCTCAAGGCGGCCGAGGAGAGCAAGCCCGGCTTCGGAGCGATCCGCGCGATGCGCCGCCCGCTCCCGATGTGCAAGGCCGAAGTCGAGAACACGTATGGGTCACTCGCCCAGACGACGCAGTGCGTCAACCCAGAGTTCGGCGAGCTGCCGGTGGGCGAACCGACGTTCCGCGTCTTCGCCCGCGTCAAGAACAACTAGGACGGCTTTGCCGTAGAGCGGCGCTTTTTCTTGCGCCAGCGCGCGTGGATGTCACACACCTTGCGGAGCTCTTCAGCGTCGGTGCCGTCACCCGGGCCTGGCGTTTCCAGGTACGCGCACAGATGCTGGAACGCGGGGTGGGCGAGGAACGCGCCAAGCGCATCGCCAATCAGCCCGTCACCGATGTTCGCATGCCGATCGCGGTTTGAGCCGAGTGGCATCAGGCTGTCGTTGATGTGGAGCGCTCGCAATCGATCGAGTCCGATCATCCGGTCGACGTCGGCGACCAGTGCGTCAACGGCCTTCGGATCGGAGACGTCGTAGCCTGATGCGTAGAGGTGACACGAGTCGAGGCAGATGCCGAGCCGCTCGGGTCGTCCAAGCGCATCAGCGATTGCCGCGAGCTCGTCGAGCGAACGCCCAATAGTCCCGCCCGCGCCTGCCGAGTTCTCCATGAGGAGCCACGTGGTGTCGTTCGTGCGCTCCAAGATCTCCTTCATCGCCGGAACCACGCGCTCCAGCCCGGCTTCGAAACCAGCGCCAAGGTGGGAGCCAACATGGAAGATCACACCGTCTGCTTCGATCGCACAGGCCGCCTCCATCGTCGTCTTCATCGTAGCGATGGACTTCGCGTAGATCTCGTCGTCGGGTGCAGCGAGGTTGCAGAGGTAGAGCGCATGAACGACGACACCGGCGAGCTTGGCCTCGGCTCGTCTCTCCTTAAAGCGAGCGATTGCGTCGGGCGTGTGGTTCGTCGGGCGCCACATCCGCGGGCTTTGTGTGAAGACCTGCACACAGTTGCCACCGATCGCCTCAATGCGGTCGATCGCCGAGAAGATCCCGCCCGAGGATGACACGTGCGCTCCAAACTTCACACCCTTGAGGCTAGTGGTCAGGGCGGGTGGTGCCCCAAGATGTGCGCTGCTCGCACTGAACCTTTGAGGTCGTCTGCACCCTCTAGTAGTTTTTCCCCGTGCGGCGCGCGATGGTGACGGGCGTCGGCCGCGCGTTTGTGTGGCGGACGTTGGTGGTGATAGCTGTCGTGATGGCGGCTGGCTCGACGTCGCTCGCAAACGCAACGCACTTCCTGACGACTGACACCTACACCTACTCGGGGACGCCGCAGTACTGGACCGTGCCGCCCGGGGTCGCATCGATCAACGTGACGATCACAGGTGCTACGGGCGGGCTTGGCGGTGGCGGTTCGTTCGGCGGGAACGGGTCGTGGGGGCCGGTCGGTTACCTCAGCGGAGAGATTCCGGTCGACGAGGGTGAGGTATTGGAGATTGATCCCGGGCAGGCCGGGACAAGCGGACTTGGGGCCGGCTCGTGTTTTGCTGGGCCAGGTGGCGATAACGCCTATGGCGAGTACCTGGGTGGCGACGGCAGTTGCCCCGCTTCCGCCTACAGCGGCGGTGGTGGCGGCGGCGCTGCAAGCATCATTGTGACGCCTGGGTTCCCGTCGGACGTCATCTACGTCGCGGCCGGCGGCGGCGGCGGCGCCGGCATCGGTGATTTGGGGCACTGGTCGAGCCAGTCATCAGGCAGCGGTACGCCAGCCGAGGCAATCGACACGAATGGTGAAGACGGCGAGTACTGGTTTCACTGGATCGGCGACGGAAGCGCCGGCGGCGGTGGCGGTGGAGCCCCGGGTGGTGGCGGTGGGTCATGGGAGGTGTGCGCGGGTGGCTACCAGTGCGGGTTTGGTGGGACGATCGGCACAAATGACGGTGGAGGACTGCTCGCCGAGTCGACGGTCAACCAGCCCGTTTCCTCCGACGGTGTCATCACGATCACCTATACGGCTGCAACGGCGCCGACCGCACCGACGGGCGTAACGGCAGTCGCGGGAGATACGAGTGCCACCGTCAGCTGGGCTACGCCGGCGAGTAACGGTGGCTCGCCCATCCTCGGCTACGTCGCAACCGCCAACCCCGGCGGGCACTTCTGCCTTGCCTCTGCGCCGACGACAGTCTGCACAGTGACGGGACTCACGAACGGCACTCCTCATACCTTCACGGTTTCGGCAAACAACCTGGTCGGGCCCGGAACATCATCCCTTCCGTCCCCGCCGGTTACCCCGTTCCATCCCGATCGGACACCGCCAACAATCACGGTTTCCAACATGACGGTGAAGGCGACAGCGGCAACGGGGGCGGTCGTCACCTACGCCCCAACCGTCACCGACGATGTCGATTCCTCACCTTCGTGGTCGTGTTCGCCAGCGAGCGGAACCACGTTTGCAGTTGGCTCGACCACCGTCACGTGCAACGCCTCAGACAACTCGTCGAATTCGACGACGGCGAACTTCACGGTCGCAGTCGTTGACTCCACCGCACCCGTGATCACGACGCAGGACGTTTCGGCGAAGGCAACCGATCCAGCCGGTGCCAGAGTCACGTTTGCTCCGACCGCTCATGACGACGTAGCACCCTCAAGCCCGACCGTCTCCTGCAATCCGGCAAGCGGGTCGCTCTTCGCCGTTGGGCCGACGACCGTCACGTGTCAGGCGCAGGACGCTGCAGGCAACAAGGGAACGGCGACGTTCAACGTTGCAGTTGCGGCGCCGGTGCTGACGGGCGATTTCAATGTCAGCCCGACTCCGCTCCAGTATGGGCTTGGCTACTCGATCTCACTCACGGGGGTGCCGACGAGCGCTGGGGGCACCGCGACGGTCACGGCGGCTGGAAACCCCGTGTGCACCATCACATTCTCGGCTGGTGCAGGCAGCTGTACCGCTGCGGCGAGTTCGCTCTCGGGCACGGCCGTGATCTTCACGACCGTCTTCAGTGGTCTCGGCTGGCAGTCGTCGACCGTGCAACACACCGTTCCGGTCGCGGCCGGGACTCCGGCGATCACGGTTACGGCTCCCGCAGGTGACGTTTCGGTCGCGAAGGGCGATCACGTAACGCTTTCCGCGAATGTTTCGACGTCGGGCGGCACCCAGATGAACGAGGGCACTGTCGTGTTCACGTTCGGCGGATCGGTTGCGTGCGCAGGCGATGTGCACGCCGGCGTTGCGAGCTGTGTCGCGATCGCGCCCGACGCGGGCGGCTACCCCGTCAACGCGACCTACAGCGGCACCGCAAATTGGTCGTCTGTCCATACGTCAGGTCCCGTCGTGACCGTCACGTCCTCGTCAGCGACAACGACGACGACCACGACCACCACGACGACCGCCACTACGACAGGCGCGGCGACGACCACCGCCACGACAACGGACACGACGACAACAGATACGACAGCAACGACGACCGACACGACCTAGACTGACTCGACGTCAACCGATGAAACAACGACCGACGCCGCGCTCACCGATACGACTGCGACGCTGCCGCCACCAAGCGGTGAGGTTGAAATCGAGTTCAGCGTCGCTGGAACAACGATTGACGGCACGAAAGTATTGATCCGTGCGCGGAAATTGAAGAGCGGCACGATCGTCTACGTCGTCGCGCACTCAAAGCCGGTGACCGTCGGTACGGCAACGGTGTCAGCTGACGGCTCCGTGACCCTCACTGCGCCACTGCCAACCACGCTTGAACCGGGCGGTCACCACTTGCTCGTCAGCGGAACGCTCGCCAACGGGCAGCGCTTCGTTCAGGACAGGCCGTTCACCGTGACCGCCGACCACAAGTTGGGCGCGGTGGGTGCGATCCCGAAGGGCATCCTGGCGACGCTCCCCGTGTACCACGCGAGCCAGCACGTTGCGGCGACGCTGGCGGCCGCGACGGCCGCGGTTGGAGCGGTTGGCGCGATCGGTGTCGCTCTCGGTTCCGGAGCAATGGGCGGGGCCGCAGGTGGGGGCGGAGGCGGCGCGGCGGTTCGTCGTTCGGGCGCAGCCGGAAGCGTGGTCGCGGCGGGAGGCGCTGGCGGCGGGCCCGATACGTCCGGGCTCGTGGGCGTCGAGACCGACCGATCAGGCGATTTCGCGCACTCGCCAGACAGCGGCGATCGCTCTCGCACCTGGCGCTGGCCGTTTACGGGCGTGGTCGATCACTGGAGCGCGACTTGGCCGGCTGTGATCGCGCGCTGGTCGCCGATGCTCGGCCGTGTCGCCGTCGACGGCGACTACCTGCGCGCAATGTTCGGGAGCCTTTGGACGATTCTGCTCATCCCGGCGCTTGTGCTTGGCATCGCAGCCGCGCACAGCACCGGCGGTGCAGCCGTGCCGCCCGAAGTGCCGTACTTCGTGTCGATTCTCGCCTTGAGCGTGCTCGACTCGCTCGTCGGCTTCACGGCTGCCATAGCGTTCTTCGCCTACGTAGCCCTTGCTGGGGGCATTCAGAACGGCGCGTGTGTACGCGAACTGATGGCCATGGCGCTTGTGTGGTTCTCGCTACCGCTCGGAGCGGCAGCTGCGCGACCGCTGCGACGCCATCTCCACCTCCATATCGACGGAGTCTGGGAGCGGGGCGCTGACTTCGTGATCGGCGGTCTGTTTGCCGCCTGGATCATCCTGCAGATGTCGGGTGCCCTCTCGGGGCTGATCGGCTTCGCGACGCCCATCTCGAACGACACGTACACGCTGGCCGGGTGGGCGATGGTCTTCGTCGCGCTGCGGATCGTGCTCGAGACCGTCGTCGTGCACGAGTACCCCGGCCGCCTCTACCGCGTGGGATGCAAGGACGATTTTGAGCCGGCGCGGTTCCAGCCGTTGATGTCGCAGGCGTTCTCGATCGTCGTGTTCGTGTTCTTTGCGATCCCGTACATGGGGAACACATGGGCGCTGTACCTCGGAACCCTGGTCTGCTTCTCACCGATCGTGCTCGAGCGACTCGCGCAC
>CAIWTI010000188.1 GCA_903915545.1 uncultured Actinomycetes bacterium
GATTTCATCGCGGTCGCGCAGATCCTCATCTACGCAGGCTCCATCGCCGTGCTGATGGTGTTCGCGATCATGCTCACGCCGCTCGCCTCCCGCGATAACGCGAACTCGCTCTACGTCATCCCGGGTGTCCTCGGCGGACTCGGCATCGCCTCGCTGGTCGGCTTCGTCGCGGTCGACACGAAGTGGGTGCAGCGCACCGGCGGGGACCTCGCCGCAACAGACTTCTCCGAGACGATCACCGCGGTCGGGCAGTTGTTGCTCGGGCGCTACGTGCTCGCCTTCGAGGTGGCTTCCGTGCTGCTGCTCTTCGCGCTCCTGGGGGCGATCGTGCTCGTGCACGAGCGCCGGAGCGGGGGGATGTCGTAGTGCCCGTCGAGATGACCGTGACGCTGTCTCACTACCTCGTCGTGTCCGGCCTGATCTTCGGGATCGGGATCGCGATCGCGCTCGCGAAGCGGAATGCGGTCGCGGTGCTGATGGGCGTCGAGTTGATGCTGAACGCCGCGAACCTCGCGCTGCTCGCCTTCTCCCGCTTCTCCGCCGCCTTCAAGAACGGCAACGACCCGCTCGCGGGCCATGTCTTCGTGGTGTTCGTCCTCACGGTCGCGGCCGCCGAGGCCGCAGTCGCACTGGCAATGGCGGTGCTCGTGTACCGCCGTCGTGAGACCGTCGACCTCGACCGCGTGAACCTGATGCGCGGATAGGGGCGGCACGATGTGGGTGAAGTTCATGGAGGTGCCGGACGGCTACGCCGCGTCTTCGTGGCGCGAGGTCTTCAACCAGGAGGCCGTCAACGTGCGGATCGTCCCGCCCCTCGAGGTCGGTTCGATGCAGGATGCGCGCGCAATCTGGGTGCCGGACGGCAAGACGCATGTCGCCCGTGAAGTGCTGAACAAGATCTAATGATGCTTTCACCCATTCCCGAGGCAGCAGTCTGGGCGATCTACTTCGCCCCGCTGATCTCGTTCCTCGCGATCGTGATCGCGCTGCGCGACCGGCCCATCGCGGCGGGACGCGTGACCATCGCCGCCGTCGGCATCGCGTGGCTGCTCGCGCTTTGGGCGCTCGACACCTCCATCGGTCTGCGCGGGGAGCCCGCGGCGTTCGAGCCGCATCGCTGGCTGACGCTCTTCAACGTCGAGGTGAACCTCGGCATCCGCCTCGATGGCCTGAGCGCGGTGATGATCGCGGTCGTCACGTCGATCTCGCTGCTCGTTCAGGTCTACTCGACCGGCTACATGTCGGGCGACGGCGGCTACGCGCGCTTCTTCGCATTCATGTCGCTCTTCACCATGGCAATGCTCGGCCTGGTCATGGCCTCCAGCCTGCTCCAGCTGTTCATTCACTGGGAACTGGTCGGCACCACCTCGTACTTGCTCATCGGCTTCTGGTTCCACCGGCCGAGCGCTGCGGCCGCGGCGAAGAAGGCGTTCATCGTCACGCGGTTCGGGGACTTCGGATTCCTCGTCGCTGTCGTGCTCATCTGGACGAAGACGGGCACGTTCGACATCGCGGAGATCAATCACCTCGCGCACACGGGAGCGATCTCCGCTGCCGTCCTGACGGGCTTCACGCTTGGTCTGTTCTCTGGCGCTGCCGGAAAGTCCGCCCAGTTCCCACTGCACTTCTGGCTTCCGGACGCGATGGAGGGGCCCACGCCGGTGTCCTCGATCGTCCACTCGGCGACGATGGTCGCCGCCGGCGTCTACCTCTTGCTGCGTTTCTTCCCGAGCGTCGAGGCTGCGCCGAGCGTCGTGCGCGACACGATCGCCTACGTCGGCGCGTTCACCGCGATCTTCGCGGCGTCGATGGGCATCGTTGCGACTGACGTGAAGCGCGTGCTGGCCTACTCGACCATCTCGCAACTCGGGTACATGGTCATGGCCATCGGGCTCGGCGGATACGTCGCGGCGATCTTCCATCTGTTCACGCACGCC
>CAIWTI010000189.1 GCA_903915545.1 uncultured Actinomycetes bacterium
CGGGTCGAACTCGACAACAACTTGGGGAACCGTCTGGCCGTTCGTCACGACAGCGAACGCGTCAACAACGCGTCCTTCGACATGCTCCTCGCCCGAGAGGTCACGGGAAACGAGCACACGGTCGCCTGTCTTGTAGGGGTTCTGCATCCTGGCTCCCGCTATTCGAGTCGTGCTTCTTCGATCAGGAACATGTCCGCGCAGTTGACCTTCTTTGGGCCAGCCGCCGCGGCGAATGCGCGAAGCATTGTGTAGTTCGTGACGCGATGATTCGACACTTCCTGCGCCTTGTCGGCGGAGTGGATCACGAGGTTCGTTAGCGAGTCGAGGCCGATGTTGCACCCACGTAGCACCTTCAGGAGGAGCGCCTCGTACGGGACGAGCTGCGCGGGAGTCGGGCGGCGCCCATGGTGATCGATCACGTAGAGCGCCTCACCATGCTCGTTACGCGCCGCGTTAACGTTTGCCGCAGCGGAAAGCGCAGCGAGCGCGATGGCTGCAAGCGCAACCAGCGTGACGAGTAGGCGTGCAGCTCCGGTCATACGCAATTTGACCGTAGCACCGAAACGTAATGACTTTCCTAGGTACCGACTACGCGCCAGAGCGCGACTAACAGAGCTGCGTGATGCGGCCCGAGTCGGTGTCGTAGATGAATCCACCGACGTTCAGATGTGCGAGATAGGGCCAGGAGCGAATCCGCTGGACATCGTTCACGATCGCGTCATTCTGTTCTGTGCCCATGAGGAACGAGAGGCTGCGCGTGTCGGGTCCACCCGCGGCCGAAATCGCATCGTGAACTTGGTCTTCGATGTTCGCGAACATTCGACAACTTGTGTGGCCGATGACCATTGCTCGGTCGACGCCGAGCAAGAACGATGCGAGCACCAGGGTGCGCAGCACGTCGTCGGTCACGCGTGCGCCGGCGTTCCGCAGAATCTTTGCGTCGCCGGGATCGAGCCCCAGCATCCCGAGCGGCTCAATGCGCGAGTCCATGCACGTGAGAATTGCGAGTCCCCGAGCCGCGGTTGCCGGCAAGCCTTTGAGGCGAAAGCCACTCGCGTATGCCGCGTTGGCCTCAAGAACGTCTTCGAACAACCCTTCCGCTTCCATCACGACATGGTAGGCACAGCGGCTGCCGTCACCGGAACGAGCGCCGGATCAGCCTGTCGGGCAGGAGCCCCGGGCCGGCCCTTGACCGACGAGCGCGGCGAACCCGGGTGTCGCGAGCAACTGTTCGAAGTCGTCCGGGATCGTCAAAGTGAACCTTCCTGGCCGAGCAAGGAAGAGGTCGGTCATACCGTCATGACGGGAGCGAACACACTGCACCGTCGACGAGATGTCCCAGTAGGGCGTGTAGCGAACCCGTAGGAGGTACTCCCCCGCCCCTGTCGCAACACCCGAGATCGTGCGGTGGCCAAACAGCGTGAGTTGCGCCGGAGCAGGGCCTTGGATGATCCCGCTGGGGTGCGGCACTGCGTAGATCGTCCATCCCTTTGACCGATAGACGACGCTCAGACCTGTCTTTCCGGACACGAGCAGCCCGCGTTCGACGGGCCCCCCGTTCTGGTCGAGCCTTGTCGCCGGAAGTAGCACGTACGACACCGCCATCTGGTGCAGCCAACCGACGTACTCAGCCGCCGAGAGGTCGGAGTCGTACAAGACGGGGCTGACCTTCTTGTCGAGCTGGCGGTACCAGCCGCGTGCGAGGGCGTAGCCCGACTTCGGCACCCAGTAGGCCTCCCAGTGATCGGCAGTCGGGACGACCTCAATGCGATGTACTGCGTCGGCGTGCTGAGCGAGGTACGCCAATGCGGGCGTCCAGTACGACGCCTTCGCGGGCTTGTCATTGAGCCAATTGGGAACCTGCAGGCCGTATGGCACAAGGTTGTAGGCAAGGGCCGCGGCGAGCGATGCGAGCACGAGTCGGCGGGGACGAAAGCGCACGAGCACCGCGCTAAGCAGCATGAGTGGGAAGACCACGCCCCGTAGCCGCGCCCAGTTGTCTCCGACGGCACCGGGGAACAGCCAGAAAAGCACCGCGCCTAACGCCCACAGCGCGAAGAAGATGCCGATCGGTTTCGCCCGCTCATCGGCTTGAGTAACGCGGTAGCCGAGCACCGACAGCGTGATCAGGCAGAGCATGTCGGCCCAGTGGAACGGGTACGTCCCGCCGCTCGGGAACAGCGCGAGCACTGCACCCTCGACCGCGAGCACGCCGACGAAGCCGATCACGAGGATCGCCACCGTCCGGTTGAGCGGCCGATGCACGAGCCAGAGCGAGGCGAGGATCATGACGAGGAACAGGAAGGCAAGCGGACTGAAGCCAAGTGCGGCGGCAGCGAAAACGAGCGCCAAGACACTGCGGCGACGCTGAACAGCCCACACGGCGGCAAGAACGGCTGCGAAGCCAAGCGAGTAGCTGTAGAGCCCGGTGAACATGGGCGCAGCAGAGAGAAGTCCGAACGCGCGAACGGGCCAACGGGCAGCATCTCCCCATTGGCGAAACACGATCACCGCGAAGAGCAGTGCCGAAACAACGGCTCCTGCGAAGACGAGCGGCAGGTTGCCGACTGCAGCGGCAGCGAAGTAGTAGAGGAGGCTGTACCCGGCGAGCGGGTAATGCCCGGCGTACCAGAGGTTGTCCCATAGGAGCGTCCCGTGGTCGACGAGGAACGTCCGGTACAGATGGGCGGGTGCGTCTTCCGGCGAGGCGACGAGAACGCAGATCGCCCCGGCGACGACGGCCAACGCAGCAGTGAGCCCCAACTCCCGTCGCGGCGCACGCACACTCGCGAGTCGTCCAGATGGAGCTGCGATCACGCTGCTCATGCGCTCACCCTACGAGGGTGAGCGGTCGACTCCGCCCCACATTCCGGCGATTCGACCAAACGGTCTCTGAACTGGCACAACACCGTCACATTCAGCCCCGCTGTCCCTCAATTCAGGGATCGCTCTGACGATTTAACCGGCAGCCGAGATGACAACCTCTCTCTCCCCCACCGATCTGAACACCGAGGACGCGGGCGCGACCTTCCTCGTCGAACTTGCCTACGTCAGCGCAGCGACCCGTGTGCTCTCCACGGCTGACCTGGAAGAGATTCTACGCGGTGCACGCCGCCGGAATGCAACGCGCGGGATCACGGGCATCTTGCTCTACCACGAAGGCTCGTTTCTCCAGGTGCTCGAGGGGCCTGCCAACATCGTCGATGGCGTGTTCGCGACGATTAGCGACGATGCTCGGCACGGGCACGTGCAGCTCGTTTCGCGCCGAATCGTTGGCGAGCGAAGTTTCGCCGAGTGGCAGATGGGATTCATCGATCTCAGCCATCACGCCTGGGACATCGACGGGTTTGTCGACTTCTTCCGCGACGGAGTTCGCGTCTGCCGCGACGATCACGACACCCGCCCCGTTGAACGCCTGCTCGACGGCTTCCGCGAGGGCCGTTGGCACCAGCGCTTCTCCTAACCGTGAGGCGTTAGCGTCCGGCGGCGCGACGGAGCGATAGGTAGAGCACGCCCGCGACCGCTGGCGGCATCAGCCACCACGCCGAGACCGACGAGTGAGCGATCGCGGCGGTGGCAACGATCGCGACGACGACAAGCACGGCTGTCCGCCAGTCGTCACCCACAACGAAGTCCCACCAGAACTTTCCGAATGCGACGATCGCGTTCATGCCTGCGCCTCCGCTGGGTGCATCTCGGCGTGCCACCGGCGAAGCAATTGGACGAGGCCGTAGGAGATCGCGAGCACGAACGCGAGGACGCCGAGCAACGCTGCGTCGGAGCCCGGCCAATGTGCGCCCGCCCCTTCAGCCGACCAAAAGATCCCGAAGGTCGTGAGCATGACGCCGACGCTGAACTTCATCGTGTTCTCGGGGACGCGTGCGAGCGGCGCCCGAACCGCGATGCCTACGCCAACAACGAGAACAAGTGCGACAGCCGCCCCGAGCGACGCGAGCCCGATGTTCCCTTGGGTGCTCCCGAACGTCACGACGATGAACGCAACCTCGAGGCCTTCCAGCAGCACACCTTTGAACGCGAGGGTGAAGCCGTACCAGTCGAGGCCGGCACGAATTTCTGACTGCGCCCCTTCGGCTTCACGGATCTCTCGCGCGAAGATCGCGTCCTCGTCGTGGAGCGCTTTGAACCCGCTCGCGCGCAGGATCGCCTTGCGCAACCACTGGAGCCCGAAGACGAGGAGTACGCCACCGACGATCAGGCGCAGGCTGTTCAGCGGCGCGTGCTTGAGCGCCGGCCCGAAGATGACCACGATCACGGCGAGCACGACGGTCGCGGCTGCTGTTCCGGCGAAAGCTGACTTCCACCCGCGCGCAAGACCTGCGGCGAGCACGATCGTCAATGCCTCGACCATCTCGACCGCGCTGGCGAGGAAGGTCGAGAGAACAAGGATGGTGAGACTCATCGGCTCTCCGAGTATGGCGGTTGCCGTGGCTGCCGCTTGTTAGCGCGGCGCGACGTTACGACGCGAGCGCGTCGGGCGTCGGCTGAATCGTCTGGAACGTGAAGGCGTCCGGCGTCGGCCCATGCTCTGCGAGTAGCGCGAGGCGACGGCGACCTTCGGCGACCGTCGGCAGGTC